>JALRIL010000014.1 GCA_023255445.1 Limnohabitans sp.
GTGACGTGACAGATTGAGGCCCCACTCGGCATCGTGGTCCTCGATCTGCGGATCCACGGGATCACGCGAGACCGCACGGATGAGTGCCAGCTTGGTGGCGTTCTCCTCGATTCGCGCCAAGATGGAAGAAAAACCGGTGCCGCGCGAGGTGCGCAGCCGCTCCACCAACTCCTGGTCCAGCAAGCGGAAAGTGGCTCTCGCCTGCGGAGTCATCGGCACCACGCGTGGGTCAACCAGCACCTCATCAATGGCGCCGACATCCGTCAGATTGCCGTTGAGCTTGCCGCCACCTTGGTGGATGAGGATGAGCCGGTCAATCAGGTCTTGCGGTGGGTCGATGATGCCAAAGGCCTCGTTGCTGTCAGGGAAGTCGTCCTCACTTTCCATGATCAGAAAGCGCGCCAACGACCCATCGGCCACGTTGGAGGCCTGCAGAGCCTGCCAAAAGTGCAAAGGCGTGGTGGTGCCGTAGATGCAGGCACACGGCTGGTGGATGGCGCGATGGGCGTTGTTGTTTTGGGTGCTTGCGTACTCCACCCCGAAATAGGTGGTACCCGAGGTGGTGTACAGCTCAGTCATCAGATCCAGGATCTCGCACACGTAGCGCGGCGAGCGCTTGCGGTCGGCCGCTGCCGATAGGAACATGCCGAACTCATCGAGCTGAAACAGGATGGCAGGCTGACGCTGAATGGCTGTCAATAAGCCTGCACCGGACGCGATCTTGTTGCCACCCAGGTACTGCAGCAAATTGGCTTTGCGAAACAACTCATTGATCACCACGCGGCTGTGGTTCTTGCCGGCACCGCTCTCGGCAATGCCCACCACATAAAGGTTGGAGCGGATGTTGCTCTCGGTGCGGTACTTGCGCCCCATGAGTGCTCCGATCGCGCAGAGGCTGGCTCCCAGTGCCAGCACGGGTTGCGGCCGTTTGGCGGTGGCTGCCATCAGGGCCATCATGTCGGCAATGACGCCGCCCACCTGGTCCCATCCGGCTGGCATGGGCTTGGGTGGCGGCAGTGTCACTTGGGCGGGCTCCAGACTGATGGGGTCTGCGGCCTGCAGCGCGTTGAGCAACTCGCGCGCTGGGTGGTGGCCGTTCATGACGATCTCACCGTTGAGTTGAAGCTGCGCATCGGGCTCCCAGCCACTGTCGAGCGCCAGCTTGTAGATCGTGCCGGCGCCAATGCGCTGAGGCGCGAAGCTGCGCCAACTGCGTGCGGTGGTCTTGGGCTCGTTCTTTTGCGACGACTGAGACCAGGCTTCGAACAATGGCCAGCCATCGTCACCGAGCGCGCCTTTGATGGCCATGCCAATGCGCACCCAACTGTCGTAGTCCAGGTCGGCGTTGACGATGTGCCGCAGGGCATCCTCCACGGCTTCAAAGGTGCCGCGCTGCTCCGGCAAGTTTGCACACGCCATCGGTGCACGCAGGCCAACCCCCAGGCTCTTGGGGCGCAGTTCTGCGGGGATCAGCCGGTAGGCCTCCCTGGCGAACTCGCGCGCCTGGGCCTCCGTGATGCCGGGCAAGTCATCGGGGCTCAGGTCAGCCAAGGTGCTCACTGGCCAGTCATAGGGCTTGCCGGTATCCGGGTGGATGCCATAGGCGATGAACTGTTGGCCAGATCCCAGCACCTCGATGGGCGGGTACTTGAAGCCGGAGAACGGTTGCACAGCGCGGTAGACCAGCAGGCGCTTGGGCGCGTGTCCAATGCGAACCGCTGGCGTGTCGCCCAGCATGCGCTTGGCTAGAGCCTCAATCTCCAACGCCACCGACGGTGAATCGAGCACGTCAATGTCGATGCCAATCACGCGGCCAGCGGCAATGCCAATGCCGGCCTCGGGCCAGTTGCCCCAGACATCCACTTCGTTGTCGGTGGTGTCACGCTCGCAGTGACGGCTCCATTTGGGGTACTCGTGCCAGGCACCGAGCTTGTAGAGGCCTGGCTTTTTGGTGTTGGGCTGGATCGGCAGGATGGGAAAGCCGCGATCGACCAGGGTGGCACCCAACTGCGCCATGTAATTCTTGTTTGTCATGGCGTTCCTCAAAATGGTGGGTCATCGGCATAGGCCTGGCGCAGAAAGTCTTGGAATGCGGTCACCGCCACATCAATGAGCGTTGCCCACTCCTGCTCGGTCCAGTTGGCCAGGTCGGTCTTGCCCACCTGCTCGACATAGGCGCCCGCGCTCATGCCGGCGGCTGCCAGCGCGTTGGACTCGTGTTTGTTTGGATCAATCATTCCCTTCAACCTTGCTGTTATGTCCTGACAACGACGCGAGCACTGCTTGCTGTCTGGTGCTCGTTCACGGAGATAGCGAGGCGCAAACCCGTAGCCACGGGCATCACGCCTGCAAATCACACACATCATGAAAATTTCGCCCCGACGATTTCGGTGTAGCGCCCGCTGGGGCGAACCGC
>JALRIL010000126.1 GCA_023255445.1 Limnohabitans sp.
ATAAGAAGCCCTGCCGCCAATTAGAAATGATACGCGGTCTTTTACTATTGGACCTTCGGCAAGCAGACGGCTGGATATTAAACCGATTCCGCCATTCATATGGAATTCTTTACTGTTTCCGTCTTTTTGGTAAATGTCTAAAACCGATGAGGCTCTTCCTCCAAAACGGCTAGGGATTCCGCCTTTGTACAATTTTAAATCTTTGATAGCGTCGGGGTTAAAAACTGAGAAAAAACCAAAAACGTGCGAGGAATTGTAAATGGTAGCTTCGTCTAAGAGAATTAAATTTTGATCGGCTCCACCACCGCGAACGTTAAATCCCGATGCGCCTTCGCCGGCATTCGTAACTCCCGGCAACAATAAAATTGATTTTATCACATCTACTTCTCCTAAAACAACAGGCATTTTTTTGATAGTAGCCATCGATAATTTGTTCACCGTCGAGCCGGTGCCCACGCCGACGATGTCGCCGGGCACCACGTATTGCAAAGCAGCCTGGCCCACCAGGGCCTTGAGTTCGTCTTGAGTCATGCGTTGATCCAGGGGTCTGAGACAATGGAGGAAAGTTTTCCGGAATTATCCAATGTCGCTGATCCCTTACGCCCTGGCCCGCCCAATTCTGTTCAAAATGGACCCGGAGCATGCGCACGAACTCACGCTTGACGCCCTGGCACGTACCCAAAACACGGTGCTGGACCGCTTGTATCGCCAACCCTTTGTGTCTGACCCGGTCTCTTTGGCTGGCCTGCAGTTTCCCAACCGCGTGGGCCTGGCCGCTGGCCTGGACAAAAACGCCCGATGCATTGATGCACTGGGCGCAATGGGCTTTGGCTTTGTCGAGGTCGGAACCGTCACCCCCAAGGCGCAGCCGGGCAACCCCAAGCCGCGCATGTTCCGCCTGCCCCAAGCGCAAGGCCTGATCAACCGCCTGGGTTTCAACAATGAAGGCCTCGACGCCTTCATTGCCAATGTGCGCAAAGCCCACTTTCGCCAGCAGGACCGTCTGCTTGGCCTGAACATCGGCAAGAACGCGGCCACCCCCATCGAACAAGCCACGGACGATTACCTGATTGCACTGGCCGGTGTCTATCCGCATGCCGACTATTTGACCGTGAACATCTCCAGCCCCAACACCAAGAACCTGCGCGCCCTGCAAAGTGACGAGGCACTGGACGGCTTGTTAGGCGCCCTCAAAACCCGCCAGGCTGAACTGGCGCAGGCGCACGGACGGCATGTTCCGATGTTCCTGAAAATTGCCCCCGATCTGGATGAAACCCAAGTTGGCGTGATCGCCGCCACCCTGAAAAAACACGGCATGGAAGGCGTCATTGCCACCAACACCACCCTGGCCCGCGATGCGGTCACGGGCCTGCAGCACGCCGAAGAGGCCGGCGGCCTGTCGGGCGCGCCGGTATTCGAAAGCTCCAACCGCGTGATTGCACAACTGCGTGCGCACCTGGGCGCAGGTTTTCCGATCATTGGCGTGGGCGGCATCCTCAGCGGCCACGATGCGATTGAAAAAATCCGCGCCGGTGCCGATGTGGTGCAGCTCTACAGCGGCCTGATCTACAAAGGCCCTGAGCTGGTCACCGAAGTGGCCAGCGCATTGCAGCAAATGAAGCGCTGAAACCGCGCATTTGGCAAGGACTTAAAGACCAAGGCGCTTGCGCACCTCGGCGGCCAGTGCCAGTGCACTGGTCAACCCCGGTGACTCGATGCCCAGCAGGTGCACCAGCCCGGCCACACCATGCGCCTGCGGTCCCAGCACCATGAAATCGGCCGCTGTTTCTGCAGGGCCATTGATTTTGGGTCGCATACCCGCATAGCCCGCTTGCAAAGCGCCATCGGGCAAGACAGGCCAGTACTTGCGGACCTCGGCATAAAAGGCATCACCTCGGCTTGCCTCCACCACCAGATCGGTCGGATCGCCCACCCACTGCACATCCGGCCCGAACTTGGCTTGCCCCCCCAGGTCCAGCGTCAGGTGTACGCCCAGGCCCGCAGCTTCGGGCACTGGATAAATCAAGTGCGAAAACGGTGCCTTCCCGGCCAGTGTGAAGTAATTGCCTTTGGCGTAATGGGCAGTAGGCACAGCTGCCGTGTCCATGCCTTGTGTTCGCTGCGCCAAAGGGACCGCGTTCAGGCCTGCTGCATTCACCACAAAGCGTGCCGCCAGGTCAATGCCGTCTTGCGTGCTGACCCGCAAAGCATGGCTGGCCGTGCCTTGCCCCACGCCAATGCTGCTGACCGGCGACATCACAGCCAGCAAGCCACCCGCGTTTTCCATATCGCCTTGCAGAGCGAGCATCAGGCCATGGCTGTCCACAATGCCGGTGCTGGGCGACAGCAAGGCGGCATGACACTGCAGATCCGGCTCCAGCGCACGAGCCTGCGCTGCGCTGAGCACTTGCAGATCTTGCACGCCATTGGCCGCCGCTCTGTCTTGAATGGCTGCCAGTTGCCCAACTTGTTCAGGCGATGTGGCCACAATCAGTTTGCCCAAACGGGCATGCGCCACACCGCGCTCTGCGCAATAGGCATACAGCATTTCTTTGCCTGTCACGCACAGACGTGCCTTGAGCGAACCCGCGGGGTAGTAAATACCGGCGTGAATGACCTCGCTGTTGCGCGAGCTGGTGCCTGTGCCGATGGCGTGTTCGGACTCCAGCACCATCACCTCCAGCCCCTGTAGCGACAGCTCCCGCGCCACAGCCAGGCCCACCACGCCTGCGCCGATCACCACAGCATCAACTTGATCCATTCAGGCTCCAAAATCGCAAATGAACAATGAAAAAGGCCCGGACAGAGCCGGGCCTACATGCGCATTCGTGTGCGTCAGATCAGGCGAAGTTGGCTTCAGCAAACGACCAGTTCACCAGTTTGTCCAGGAAGGTCTCGACGAACTTGGGACGCAGGTTGCGGTAGTCGATGTAGTAGGCGTGTTCCCACACATCCACAGTCAACAAGGCTTTGTCAGCGGTTGTCAAAGGTGTGCCGGCAGC
>JALRIL010000017.1 GCA_023255445.1 Limnohabitans sp.
GGGTTTTCCGAGTGGGCATGAAATCATTCTATCGACTGCCGCGCCCGGTTCTGGAGTGCTCCAAAAAAACCTTGCCCTGAAGCCACATATCGGGGAAAACCTTCAATTGACAAGGTCATGGGCCTGAACCAGACTGGTTCACAAAAGACAGTCGGAGACAAACATGCCCAACGGTAAAGTCAAGTGGTTCAACGACGCCAAGGGCTTTGGCTTCATCGAACCCGATGGTGGCGGTCCGGATGCTTTCGCCCACTTCTCGGCTATCGAGATGGATGGGTATAAAAGCCTCAAGGAAGGCTCCCGAGTCAGTTTTGAGCTGGTGGATGGCCCCAAAGGCTTGATGGCCGCTCATATCCGTGCTGAAAACGCATCGCCCAGCACAGCGGGCGAGTAAAGCTTGACATCTTTCCCCCGGACAGGGCCCAAAAAGCCTTATGCTCTTGCGCCAGCTGTACGCAAGAATTTAAAGCCATGTCCATTTATCCCTCCTTGATGTTGCGTCTGATCAGTGCTGTCCTGCTGACCAGCATCTGGGTACACGCCTGGGCCCAAGGTTCCGACCGAGCCCAGATGGATTTACCCCGTACACAGCTGCAGGCAGGCATGCATCTCATGCAGGTTCAGGTCGCAAGCACTGGACGCGAGCGTGAAATCGGCCTGATGTGGCGCAAAGAGATGCCCCAGCAGGAAGGTATGTTGTTTGTGTTCGATCAGCCTGCGGGCCAGTGCTTCTGGATGCGCAATACGCTGATTGCGCTGACGGCGGCTTTTGTGGCCGACGATGGCACGATCGTGAACCTGGCAGACATGCAACCTCTGACAGACACGCCGCATTGCTCAGCGCAACCTGTCCGCTTTGTGCTCGAAATGAACCAAGGGTGGTTTGCCAAACGTGGTATCCGGGCAGGCCAGAAACTGACGGGATCGTTCTTCCGCCCCTGAGCCAGAAGCTCAAGCGTCCGCCAGGGCTCAGACGCCCCAGTAGAACTCCTGCTGTTCATCAACGCAGCGTTGCAGCATCTGCAGCATCGGCTGTGCGCGCTGTCCCAAACGAATCACGGGCTCAGGCTCTCCATCGATGTCGGAGGTGTCTTCGCCCCGCTCAACGGCCTGTTGTCTGCGTTGTTGCCAGGTCTTGCGCAAGTGCTCCTCTTCGAGCACCGCCGCGTGTAAGCGCGCAATGGCCTGCGGCAATTGCTGCACCGTAACCACGCCCTTGGCCTGGGGCTCACCCAGCATGATTTTGAGCAAACGACGAGCGTCTGCCTCCAGCATGATCAGGTCGGCTGCAGCCTTGGACTTGAATTTATAGAGCATGGCCAGGCTCAATCGAGAGGGTTCGTCGCTTCATCGCCTTGTATCTGGGCTTTGAGCTTGTGGCTGGCGTGAAAAGTCGTGACCCGGCGCGCCTCGATCGGAATGAGCTCACCGGTCCGAGGGTTACGTCCCGGCCGGGCCGCTTTGGTCCGGATCTGAAAATTGCCGAAACCCGAGATTTTGACGTCCTCGCCCCGGATCAGGCTGTCCACGATCAGGTCAAAAAAGGCATCGACCATGTCCTTGGATTCACGCTTGTTCAGGCCGATTTGCTCAAACAACATGGTGGCCAACTGCGCTTTGGTCAGCGCGGGCGTTTCCAGGGTTTCAACCGAAATTTCCATGACCGGTTCCTCAAGCACGCAAACGTGCAGACAAACGCGTCTGCACATGTTGCACCAAAGCAGCCATCGTCGCCTCGATCTGCGCATCCGTCAAGGATGATTGCGCGTCAGCCAGGCTCACGCGCACGGCCAGACTCTTCTCGCCAACGGCCATGGAGGCAGTCGCTTCCTTGGGGCGGTAGATGTCAAACAGCACAGCCGATTGCATCAGCCCCTCGGTGGGCGCCTCGTGCAAGGCCAGCATGAGCTGGTCATGACTCACGGCCTCAGGCACGATCAGGGCCAGGTCGCGCTCAACGGCCTGGTGTTTGCTCACGCCCTTAGCGACCGGCACCACGCGGGCCAGCACAGCGTCCAGATCCAGCTCAAAGAGCACGGGCGCACTGGGCAGGTCCCAGGCCTGGCGCCAGCGTGGGTGCAGCTCGCCGACGTAGCCAATCACCTCGCCGTCGAGCACCACCTGGGCCGAACGACCGGGGTGCAACGCGGGGTGCTCGCAGGGTACGAACTCGGCTTTGCGCGGCGCCAGCATGGCTTCGACATCGCCTTTGGCATCGTAAAAATCGACGGAACGGCCCTTGCCTTGCCAACCCAGCGGCTGCTCAGGGCCCCAGGCCAGAGCGGCCACACGCATAGGCTGGTGAAAACCGCCCACGGTGCTATGGCTGTCAGAGACCGACGGGTCGCGCAGGAAGACACGGCCCAGCTCAAACACGCGTACGCGCTCAGCCTTACGGTCGGCATTGAACTTGAGCACCTGCATGAGAGAGCCCATCAGGCTCGAACGCATCACACTCATCTGGCTGGCGATCGGGTTGAGCAGGCGGATCGGATGGGCGTTGCCCGCGAGATCACGCTCCCACGCTTCGTCGACAAAGCTGTAGTTGATGGTTTCGAGGTAGCCGAGACCGGCCAACTGACGGCGTACCGCAAAGGGGCTGCGTGTGTTTTCAGCACGCAACTTAGGCGTGATCGGACCCATGGGCGGGTTGGTGGGCAGGTTGTTATAGCCCACCATGCGGGCCACTTCCTCGATCAGGTCGGCTTCGATTTGGAGGTCAAAGCGGTAACTCGGTGGAGTGACGGTCACGGTGCCTTCACCTTCGGTGACCGGCAGGCCCAGGCCACGCAGTGCATCGGCGCATTGCTGCTGAGTGAGCGGCATGCCAATGACCTTGTTGGCGCGGAGCACGCGCAGCGTGACGGGCTTGGCCTGAGGCACATTGAGCATCTGGTCGTCGATGGGGCCGACCTTCGTGTCAGGTGTAGCGCAAATATCCAGCACCAACTGAGTAAGGCGCTCGATGTGCTCCACCGTCAGTTGTGGATCCACACCGCGTTCAAAGCGGTGACCGGCATCGGTGGAGAAGTTGTAGCGACGCGAGCGGCCCGCGATGGCCGTGGGCCACCAGAAGGCCGCTTCGATATAGATGTTTTGTGTGTCATCCGACACAGCAGTGGCATCGCCCCCCATGATGCCGGCCAGCGACTCGACCTGGCTGTCATCGGCGATCACGCCGACCTTGTCATCCACGGTGACGGTGTTGCCGTTGAGCAGCTTGAGCGATTCACCCGCTTTACCCCAGCGCACTTGCAGGCCGCCGTGGAGCTTGTCGAGGTCAAATATGTGGGAAGGACGGCCGAACTCGAACATCACGTAGTTGGAGATATCCACCAAGGGGCTGACGCTGCGCTGGCCACAACGGGCCAGGCGATCCACCATCCACTGCGGCGTTTGGGCTTTTGTGTTCACGCCCTTGACCACACGCCCGCTGAAGCGGCCGCACAGGTCTGGGGCCTGCACCTGCACAGCCAACTTGTCGCTGATTTGGGTGGCCACAGCCGGGAAAGTTGGGGACTTCAGAGGTGCACCTGTCAGGGCCGACACCTCACGGGCAATGCCATACACGCTCAGGCAATGGGCTAAATTGGGTGTCAACTTGATCGTGAACAGCGTATCGTCCAGGTTCAAATACTGGCGAATGTCCTGACCCAATGGCGCGTCTGCAGGCAACTCCAGCAAGCCGCCGTGGTCATCGGCAATTTTGAGTTCCTTGGCCGAACACAACATGCCTTGGCTTTCCACGCCGCGCAGTTTGCCCACCTTGATGACAAAAGGCTTGCCGTCTTCGTCTGGGGGCAGCTCGGCACCCACCATGGCACATGGCACACGGATGCCCACACGGGCGTTGGGTGCGCCACAGACAATGTTGAGCAGACTGCCCTGCCCCACATCGACCTGGCACACGCGCAGGCGGTCGGCGTTGGGGTGCTGCACGGCTTCCTTGATTTCACCGACCACGATCTTCGTGAACGGCGGGGCCACGGGCTCGAGCTCTTCGACTTCGAGGCCGGCCATGGTCAGGGTGTCGGCCAATTGTTGTGTCGTCAGGGACGGGTTGCAAAACTCGCGCAACCAGGATTCAGGAAATTGCATGTCTCGGACTCGATGAAAGCGGGTGCTGGGAGTTACTGGAACTGGCTCAGAAAACGGATGTCGCCATCAAAGAACAGGCGCAAATCGTTCACGCCATAGCGCAGCATGGTGAAACGGTCCATGCCCATGCCAAAGGCAAAACCAATGAAGCGCTCGGGGTCCAGCCCCATATTGCTCACCACATTGGGGTGCACCTGGCCGGAGCCAGCGACTTCGAGCCATCGGCCTGCCAATGGGCCGCTCTGGAACTGGATATCAATTTCGGCGCTGGGCTCGGTGAAGGGAAAGAAACTGGGACGGAAGCGGATGACCAGATCATCGCTCTCGAAAAAGGTGCGGCAGAAATCCGTGAAGACGACCTTGAGGTCCTTGAAACTCACGTTCTCGCCGATCCACAGGCCTTCGCACTGGTGGAACATGGGCGAGTGCGTGGCGTCGCTGTC
>JALRIL010000036.1 GCA_023255445.1 Limnohabitans sp.
TTCGATCATGTGCACCGGAATACGGATGGTGCGGGCCTGGTCAGCGATGGAGCGGGTGATGGCCTGACGGATCCACCAGGTGGCATAGGTCGAGAACTTGTAGCCCCGGCGGTATTCGAACTTGTCCACCGCCTTCATCAGGCCGATGTTGCCTTCCTGGATCAAGTCGAGGAACTGCAGGCCACGGTTGGTGTACTTCTTGGCAATCGAGATGACCAGGCGCAGGTTGGCCTCGATCATTTCCTTCTTGGCGTCACGGCTGGCGCGTTCGCCCGCGTTCATGCGCTTGTTGATGTCCTTGAGCTCTTCCAGCGGCACCACCACGTTGGATTGCAGGTCGATCAGTTTTTGCTGGATGTCCTGCACTGGCGGAATGTTGCGGCCCATCACAGCCGCCCAAGGCTTGCTGGAGGCGGCCTGTTTCTCGATCCATTTCAAATCGAGCAGGTGAGAGGTCGTGCGGTTGCCGTTCTTGTCGCGGCCGCTGAATTCGGCCACAAATTGCGCTTGCGGATAGCCACACTTGTCCACGATGATGCGGCGCAGTTCGCGCTCCTTGACGCGGATGTCTTCCACCTGGCCGCGTACCATGTCACACAACTGCTCGATGGTCTTGGCGGTAAAGCGAATCGTCATCAGCTCGGCCGACAGGGCCGACTGCGCCTTTTGGTAGTTGGGGGTGCCCCAGCCATCCTTGTCGTAGGCTTTGTGAACCTTTTCGAACAAGGACGCGATGCGGTCAAAGCGCTCAAGGGCCTGGTTTTTCAGCTCTTCGAGCTTCTTGGTCAGGGCCTTGGAGCCGCCTTTGCCGTCGTCGTCGTCGGCTTCGTCGAACTCGTCAAAGTCTTCTTCGGCCACGTAGTCGTCAGCCTCTTCGTTGTTGACGAAGCCGTCCACGATGGTGGAGATGACGACTTTGCCTTCACGGATTTCATTGGCCAGACGCAAGATCTCGGCAATGGTGGCGGGAGAGCCGCTGATGGCCTCCATCATGTCCATCAAGCCGCCTTCGATGCGCTTGGCAATCTCGATTTCGCCTTCACGGGTCAGCAGCTCCACGGTCCCCATTTCGCGCATGTACATGCGCACAGGGTCGGTGGTGCGGCCAAATTCGCTGTCCACCGTTGACAGGGCGGCTTCGGCCTCTTCTTCGGCTTCTTCTTCGGTGGCAGCCGTGGCCCCGTTGCTGGCCAGCAGCAGGGTCTCTGCGTCAGGGGTTTGTTCGTAAACCGCCACGCCCATGTCGTTGAGCATGCTGATCACGACTTCCAGCGTTTCGGCATCGACCAGCTTGTCGGGCAAGTGGTCAGAAATTTCACCATGGGTCAGGTAGCCGCGGGTCTTGCCCAGCTTGATCAGGGTTTTAAGACGCTGGCGGCGCTTGGCCATGTCCTCTTCGGACAGAACAGTTTCGTCCAAGCCGAATTCCTTCATCAAGGCCCGTTCCTTGGCCTTGCTGAGTTTCATGCGCAGCGGCTTGACTTTTTCGCCGGGCGCTTCAGACACCGCCGGCTCTTCGCCTTCCAGGTCAGCCTCGATGTCGGACAGGTCTTCATCTTCGGCAGGACCGGCACCAGCCTTGGGTTTGCGGCCGCGCTTGGCCGGTGCTTTAGCGGCTGCCTTTTTCTCGGGAGGGGTGGTTTTTGCAGCTTTGGCAGGTTTTTCTTCGGCAGCAGCTTTTGCTTTGCTGGTTTTCTTGACTTCAGCCTCGGCGGCTTTGGCTTTGGTTGTGTTCTTGTCTTCAGCAGCTTTGCTGATGGTTTTTTTCGCGGCGGGCACGGATGCTACTTTCTTGGTGCTTGTTTTGGCAGGGCGCGCGACGGGCTTGGCTTTGGCTGCGGGCTTGGCGCTGGGTTTGGGTACAGCGGTCTTGACGGCAGCTTTGGCAACGGGTTTGGCAGCAGCTTTTTTGGCTGCAGGCTTTGCTTTGGCGGAACTCTGGACGGACTTCTTCGGTTTTTGTGCAGGCATGCAGACACCTCAATACAAGAAACAGACAAAGGAAAACACGGACACAGTCAGCGCCAATACAACCCGGCGCGGGCTTTGGGAAGATACAGACAGATGCCTTAGATGGGGCGTCCGGCTGCGAAGGCAAGGGGGAGGGCGATCATTTGGAGTGCAGTCCTTGCGATATATTGGCCTGCCCAAGGGGGCTGCGCGTAGGCGTTGGCCGGCTCGGAGGTGCTGCTGTCGCTCTTGCCAGAATTTTGGATTATACCTGCTGGTCGGCGATGTCTTCGAACAGGTAATCTGGCAGGCGGCAGCCGCAGTGGCGGCAATAGAGCGCATCGGCCCGATGACCCTCGGTCAGGCAGGCGTGGCAAGTGCGTGTGGTGGGCGGCAAGGGTTTGCGTTGCTGGGTCATTTCAGCCGTCACGATGCCGGTGGGCACAGCCAGTGTGCCCCAACCAATGAGCATCATCAGCGAGGAAATCAGGCGCCCCAGATCGGTCTTGGGGGTAATGTCACCGAAACCCACGGTGGTCATGGTCGTGATGGCCCAGTAAATCGAGGTAGGAATACTGGTGAAGCCGTTTTTCGGGCCTTCGACCACATACATCACCGTGCCCATGACCACGACCACCATGATCACGGCGGTCAAAAAAACCAGCACCTTGCGCCGGCTGGCCGCCAGCGCCAGGCCTAGCGATTGGTACTCTTCGACATACGCGGCCAGCTTGAGTACACGAAAAATGCGCAGCAGGCGCAAAACCCGGACATCGATCAGGGCGTAGACCTCGGGAAAGACCAGCGCCAGATACGTTGGCAGTAAGGAAATCAGATCGATCAGGCCAAAAAAGCTCAGCGCATAGCGCAAAGGCGCCGGGTTACACAGCAGGCGGGCCACATACTCGAGCGTGAACAACGCCGTGAACAACCATTCGATGCCAATGAACACGGACCTGTACTGTCCCTCAAGCCCGTGCACACTGTCGATCATCACCACGCCCACGCTCAACAGGATGAGCCAGATCAGCAGCACATCAAAGCGGCGTCCGGCCGTGGTGTCAGCCTCAAAGATGACGGTGTACCACTTCAGGCGCCAGCCGCTGAGCTGACGGTGGGCTTGAGCGCTGCGATTCATGCGGTACGTGCAGGTCGAATGGCGTTCTTGGGTCGGAAGGCTTTGCATACCTCCTCGCGCGTCTCCATGTAGGGGCCGCCAATCAGGTCTACACAATAGGGCACGGCCGCAAAAATGCCGGGCACCACCGACTGCCCATGGGCGTCTTTGAGGCCTTCAAGCGTTTCGGCAATGGATTTGGGCTGACCGGGCAGGTTAATGATCAGGCTGTTGCCGCGAATCACCGCCACCTGACGCGAGAGGATGGCCGTGGGCACAAAGCGCAGGCTGATCTGGCGCATTTGCTCGCCAAAGCCCGGCATTTCCTTGTCAGCCACAGCCAGCGTGGCCTCGGGTGTCACATCGCGTTTGGCGGGGCCGGTGCCACCGGTGGTCAGCACCAGGGCGCAGCCCGCATCGACCAGTTCAATCAGGGCGGCGCTGATGCGGTCTTGTTCGTCCGGGATGAGCCGCGGCTCAAACTCGATCGGGTTGAGCAGAGCTTTGTTCAGCCACTCCTGCAAGGCAGGCAGGCCTTTGTCTTCGTAGGCACCGCTGCTGGCCCGGTCGCTGATGGAGACAATGCCGATCTTCAGGGGGTCGTGCAAACTGACGTCATTCATCGCGATCTTCCTCGGTCTGTACTTGTGGGGTGTCTGAAGCCTTGAGTGTGCTCTTGACCATCTGGAAAATTTCACGGTAGGCGCGGCCCTGGCGGGGGGCCAAACCTTGGGAAACGGCGGCTTTGTCTGGTGGCGGCGCATCCTTGCGGGCCTGGCGCACCAAGGCACGCAGCTGCTGGATGTCGGTGCCGGGGTGCTGGGCAATCCATGTCTGCACGGCTTCATCGCTCTCGATCAGACGGTCACGCCACTCTTCGGCCAAGTGCAGCTGCTCGGTGTCGTGGCTGTGGCCCAGCCGCTGCAGTTCCAACGCATGGCGGACGGCCTCCAGGGTGGCTGGATCTTGCAGACGCATCAGCTTGCCGATGAACTGCATCTGGCGGCGCTTGCCTTCAAAATTGGTGATGCGCTTGGCATCCGCCAAGGCGTCTTGCAGCTTGTCGCTCAGGGGGAGAGGCTTGAACAGATCGCTGCGCAAAGTCAGCAGCGCCTCGCCAAGCTCCTGAAGCTCTTCGCTTTCACGTTTGGCGTCGGTCTTGCTGGTGGACTGGCCCCACTTCATGGCCAGCTTGAGCTCCTGGTCGAGCTCGCTGCCTTCGGCCACGAAGTGGCCTTTGACGAAATAGCCTTTTTTGGGTTTACGGGACATGGGTCAGGTTATCGGCCGACAAGGCCGTCTTCAATAGGTGCTGGCAAGTATCATAGCTGCCACCATGAGCAAGACCGCAAAACCCTACACATCGTCCATTGACCTCCAGCAATCGGGCTTCAGTTACAGCCGCGAAACTTTTGAGCACCTGGTCGACAGTGCGCTTGATCACGCCAAAAAACTCGGCGCCACCGATGTGGGGGCCGAGGCCTCCGAGGGTGTGGGCCTGAGCGTCTCGGTGCGCAAAGGTGAGCTCGAAAACGTGGAACGTAACCGCGACAAGTCGCTGGGCGTGACGGTGTATGTGGGCCACCGCCGTGGCAACGCCAGCACCTCGGACTTTTCGCAAGCGGCTATCGAGCGCACGGTGCAGGCTGCCTATGACATTGCGCGCTTCACCGCCGAAGACCCCGTGGCGGGCTTGCCCGACGAACGTGACATCGAGACCCAGCCCCGAGAGCTGGACCTGTTCCATCCCTGGGCCATCACCAGCGAGCAGGCGGCCGAACTGGCCTTAAGGTGTGAAGCGGCAGCCCTCAAAACCAGCCGCCGCATCACCAACAGCGAGGGTGCAGCGGTATCGGCCCAGCAAAGTCATTTTTTCAGCGCACACACCCACGGTTTTCGGGGGGGCTATGCCAGCTCGCGTCACAGCATCTCGGTGGCTCCGATCGCGTCCTTGCCGGGCCGCAATGCTGAAATGCAGCGCGATGCCTGGTACTCGTCCATGCGTGCCCCCGAGGAACTGGCCTCACCCGAAGCCGTGGGCCGCTATGCGGCTGAGCGCGCATTGTCGCGCCTGGGTGCACGCAAAATTCCAACCACCACCTGCCCGGTGCTGTTTGAATCCACGGTGGCTGCTGGCCTGCTGGGCGGCTTTGTGCAAGGCGTGAGCGGCGGTGCGTTGTACCGCAAGAGCAGTTTTCTGGTGGACTCGCTGGGCAAGCAAGTTTTCCCCAAACACATCCAGATTCACGAGGATCCCTACCTGCTGCGTGGCAAAGGCAGTTCGCCGTTTGACGACGAAGGCGTGCGCTCGGACCCACGCGATGTGGTGGCCGATGGCAAAGTGCAAGGCTACTTTTTGTCGAGCTACTCGGCCCGCAAGCTGGGCATGCGCACCACGGGCAATGCCGGCGGCTCGCACAACCTGACGCTGACCTCGCGCCTGACAAAACCTGGCGATGACCTCGATGAAATGCTTCGCAAGCTCGGCACTGGCTTGTTCGTCATTGAACTGATGGGCCAGGGCGTGAACTACGTGACCGGCGACTACTCGCGCGGCGCCAGCGGCTTCTGGGTGGAGAACGGCCAGATCGCTTTCCCGGTGCAGGAAATCACCATTGCCGGCAACCTCAATGACATGTTCATGGGCATCGAGGCCGTGGGCGCGGACGTCTACAACATGGGCGCCAAGAGCATTGGCTCGGTGTTGGTCAACCGGATGAAGGTCGCCGGCAGTTGATCAGCCTGCCAACGCAGCCTTCACCGCAGCCGACACCTGTCCCATGTCGGCCTTGCCGGCCAGCTTGGCCTTGACCGCACCCATCACCTTGCCCATGTCGCCAGGACCCTTGGCGCCCAGATCGGCCACGATGGCCCGGACTTCGGCAGCCACTTCTTCGGCCGACAGACGCGCGGGCAGGTAGACCTGCAGCACGGCCATTTCGGCTTTTTCCTTGTCGGCCAGGTCCTGACGGCCAGCACC
>JALRIL010000089.1 GCA_023255445.1 Limnohabitans sp.
ACCGGCACCTGCCAGGGTCCGACCATCTGGTCACGGTGTGTCAGGCCACCCACGGCGCGGTCGCCGATGGTGACGAGGAATCGCTTGGACGCCACCGTGGGGTGGCTGAGCACGCCAATGACGGCGTCCTGCAGGCTGACGCCCGTCAGGTCGATGGGCTGGGTGTGGCGTTCAACCGTTTTGACGTCGCGGTGCATTTTGGGCGGCTTGCCCAGCAGCACGTCCATGGGCATGTCCACGGGTGATTCGTTGCCTTTGTCTTCCAGCACCAGCTGGCGCTCTTCGGTGGCCACACCGACCACCGCAAACGGACAACGCTCGCGCTCGCAGAAGGCCTTGAACTGCTCCAGCGATTCAGGCGCGATCGCCATCACATAGCGTTCCTGGCTCTCGTTGGACCAGATTTCCTTGGGGGCCAGACCCGACTCTTCGAGCGGCACGGCGCGCAGGTCAAAGCGGGCGCCACGGCCTGCGTCGTTGGTGAGCTCGGGGAAGGCGTTGGACAGGCCGCCTGCACCCACATCGTGGATGGCCAGAATGGGGTTGTTGGCGCCCTGCGCCCAACAGTGATTGATGACCTCCTGCGCCCGGCGCTCGATTTCGGGGTTGCCGCGTTGCACCGAATCAAAGTCCAGATCGGCCGCGTTGGTGCCGCTGGCCATGGAGCTGGCTGCGCCGCCGCCCATGCCGATGCGCATGCCGGGGCCACCCAGCTGGATCAGCAGCGTGCCGGCCGGGAATTCGATCTTCTTGGTCTGTGTGGCGTCGATCTGGCCCAGTCCACCGGCGATCATGATGGGCTTGTGGTAGCCGCGCTGCACACCGTCTACCACCTGCTCGTATTCGCGGAAGTAGCCGGCCAGATTGGGGCGACCGAATTCGTTGTTGAAGGCCGCGCCACCCAGCGGGCCCTCGGTCATGATCTGCAGCGGGCTGGCCATGTGTTCGGGCTTGCCGCCACTCTGGTCGCTCAGGCCGCCCCAGAGTTTGGACACGGTAAAGCCTGCCAGGCCCGCCTTGGGCTTGGAGCCCCGGCCCGTGGCGCCTTCATCGCGGATCTCGCCGCCCGCGCCGGTGGACGCACCCGGGAATGGGGAAATCGCAGTCGGGTGGTTATGGGTTTCGACCTTCATCAGCACATGGTGCTGGGCGGTTTCTTTCACATAAGGTGCGCCTTGGTCGCCCGTGCGGGCCACAAAACGCTCGATGGTGTGGCCTTCCATGATGGAGGCGTTGTCCGAATACGCCACCACCGTATGCTGGGGACTGACTTTTTCGGTGTGGCGGATCATGCCGAACAGGCTGTGCGGCTGGGCCACACCGTCGATGGTGAACTGGGCGTTGAAGATCTTGTGGCGGCAGTGCTCGCTGTTGGCCTGGGCAAACATCATCAACTCCACATCGGTGGGGTTACGTCCCAGGCCGTTGAAGGCCTTGACCAGGTACTCGATTTCGTCATCCGCCAGCGCCAGGCCCCAGGCCTTGTTGGCGGCCTCCAAGGCGGCACGACCACCATGCAACACGTCTACATGCTCCATGGGCGCGGCCTGCAGGGCCGTAAACAGGCCCAAGGCCTCTTCGCGAGACGGCATGGCAGACTCGGTCATGCGGTCGTGTAACAGGGCTGCGACCTCGCCGAGCTGCTGGTCGCTCAGGGCTTTGGCACCGCCGAGCAGGCCGGTTTTGAGAACCAGCCGGTATTCGGTGATGCGCTCAACGCGGTGGATGGGCAAACCGCAGTTGTGGGCAATGTCGGTGGCTTTGGACGCCCATGGCGAGACCGTGCCCAAGCGGGGGCTCACCACAATCAAGGGGCCCTCCACCGGACCGGTATAGGGGTCGCCATAAGTGAGCAAGGCGGCCAGCGTTTGGGTCTGGTCGCCTTGCAGATGGGTGTCGGTGGAGACGAGGTGGACAAAACGCGCACTCAAGCCAGTGATGCCGGGAGCAATCTGAGCCAGACGGGGCAAAAGTTGCTGAATACGAAATTCGCTGATGGCGTTGCCGCCTTCAAAAATATGGTGCTGTACGGTCACTTGGTGGCCTTATAGGGGTAAAGACGGAGCGTCTGTGGCGCCACACCGCTGACTGGGGTGTGATCACGATGTGCATTTTACCCGCCACAAACCCCTCAGCAGCGCCGACAAGGCGGCCGATGGGATAATTCACACCTATGACAATCAACCTCAAAACCGCTGAAGACATTGAAGGCATGCGCGTGGCCTGCCGCCTGGCTTCAGAAGTGCTGGACTACATCACCCCCTTTGTGAAACCGGGTGTCACCACCGAAGCGCTGGACAAGTTGTGCCACGACTACATGGTCGACGTGCAGCAATGCATTCCTGCCCCCCTGAACTATGCGCCGGGTGGCTACAAGCCCTACCCCAAGTCGATCTGCACTTCCATCAACCAGCAGGTCTGCCACGGCATTCCCAGCAGCGACAAAGTGCTCAAAAAGGGCGACATCGTCAACCTGGACATCACCACCATCAAGGATGGTTGGCATGGGGACACCAGCCGCA
Source organism: Limnohabitans sp. (assembly GCA_023255445.1). Classification (GTDB taxonomy): domain Bacteria; phylum Pseudomonadota; class Gammaproteobacteria; order Burkholderiales; family Burkholderiaceae_C; genus Limnohabitans_A. Next base: position 2,523 of record JALRIL010000089.1, read on the forward strand.
TGTTTGTGGTGGGCGAAGGCTCGATTGCCGCCAAACGGCTGTGCCACATCACCTACGAAGCCATGTGGCATGGCATCGTCCAGGTCAAGCCCGGAGCCCGGCTGGGTGACATTGGCCACGCCATCCAGAAGTTTGCCGAGGGTCACGGTTTTTCGGTAGTCCGCGAGTTTTGCGGCCACGGCATTGGACGGGGCTTTCACGAAGACCCGCAGGTGCTGCACTACGGTCGCCCCGGCACCGGCGAAGAGCTGGTCCCAGGCATGGTGTTCACGATCGAGCCCATGATCAATGCCGGCAAGCGTGACATCAAGGAGCTGGGCGACGGCTGGACCATCGTCACCAAAGACCGCTCCCTGTCCGCCCAGTGGGAACACACCGTGGTTGTGACGCCGACAGGCTATGAAGTGCTGACCTTGTCCGCAGGCAGCCCCCCAGTGCCCGCCTTCGTGACCGCCACCGCTTGCTGAAGGCTTGGCCATGACCGACCTGGCAGACCTGCGCGAGGCCTACCGCTCGGACAAAGCGGTTTTGCTCGACCAGCTGGGACAGGCCACCCTGCGCTCGGTCGGTGTTTCGCGCACCCTCACGAAACTCACCCGCCTGACCGATGCCTTGCTCACCACGTTGTGGCAACGTGCTGGACTGGACGCCAGCGGCGGCTGCCTGATGGCAGTGGGGGGCTATGGACGCGGCGAGTTGCTGCCCCATTCGGATGTGGATGTTCTGGTGTTGCTGCCCGACAGCGTGCAGCTGGAGTCGGCCCCCACCTTGCAGTCGGCTCTGGAGGTTTTCATTGGCAGTTGCTGGGATGTGGGACTGGACATTGGCTCCAGCGTACGAACCCTGAGCCAATGTCTGGCCGAATCTGAAAACGACATCACCGTCCAGACGGCCTTGCTGGAGTCGCGGCGCATCACTGGCCAGGCCAAATTGGCGAAGACCTTTGCCCAGGCTTATACGCAGGCCATGGATGCGCAGGCGTTTTTCACGGCCAAGACCTTAGAAATGCGTCAGCGTCACACCAAATACGAAGACACCCCTTACGCACTGGAGCCCAACTGCAAGGAATCACCCGGTGGCTTACGCGATCTGCAGATCATTTTGTGGGTGGCCAAAGCCGCTGGCCTGGGGAAAAGCTGGAACGACCTGGTCCATAACGGCATTGCCACGGCGCTGGAAGTGCGGCAATTGCGCCGCAACGAGGCCTTGCTGACCTGCATTCGCAGTCGCCTGCACTTGATGGCACGCCGGCGTGAAGACCGGCTGGTGTTTGACCTGCAGACCGCAGTGGCCGAGTCCTTTGGCATGCAGATGGAAACCACATCTGATGGTCGGCTCAAACTGCGTGCCAGCGAAAAGCTCATGCGCGAGTATTACTGGGTAGCCAAGGCGGTGATGCAGCTCAACCAGATCCTTCTGCAGGGCATTGAAGACCACCTCAAGCGGCAACGCGGTGAGGGGCTCAACAATTTCCGTCCTATCAACGAACGATTTTTTGAAAAAGATGGCTTGCTCGAAGTCGCCAGCGATGAGCTGTACGAGCGCCATCCCCATGCAATTCTGGAAACCTTTTTGCTTTATCAGGCCACGCCTGGCGTCAAAGGTTTCTCGGCAAACACGCTCAGGGCTCTGTACAACGCGCGTCACATCATGAACACGGCTTTCAGGCGTGATCCGGTTAACCGTGCCACGTTTGTGCAGATCCTGCAGCAGCCCCAGGGCATCACCCATGCCATGCGGCTGATGAACCAAACCTCCGTCCTGGGGCGCTACTTGTGGGTGTTCAGGCGCATCGTCGGACAGATGCAGCACGACCTGTTTCATGCCTACACGGTGGACCAGCACATCTTGATGGTGCTGCGCAATGTGCGGCGTTTTTTCATGGCTGAGCATGCGCACGAATACCCGTTTTGCAGCCAGTTGGCTGGGGACTGGGACAAGCCGTGGCTGCTGTACGCAGCCGCTTTGTTCCACGACATTGCCAAGGGCCGCGGGGGCGACCACTCGCAGCTGGGTGCCGTGGAAGTGCGCACCTTCTGTCGTCAACATGCCATTGGCAAAGACGATGCCCAGATGATCGAATTTCTGGTCAGCGAGCACCTGACCATGAGCCACGTGGCACAGAAAGAAGACCTGGGCGACCCCGAAGTCATCGAGCGTTTCGCCAAACGTGTGGGCAATGAGCGCAACTTGACAGCGTTGTACCTGCTGACAGTGGCCGACATTCGCGGCACCAGTCCCAAGGTCTGGAACGCCTGGAAAGGCAAACTGCTGGAAGACCTCTACAAATCCACCTTGCGGGTGTTGGGCGGCCGCGCCCCGGACGCCAACGCCGTGGTGGAAGCGCGCAAACGCGACGCATTGGTCGAGCTGGCCCGCCATGCCGAGCCCCACGAAGGCCACAAGGCCTTGTGGGACACGCTGGATGTGGG
>JALRIL010000104.1 GCA_023255445.1 Limnohabitans sp.
CGGGCCAGCTCTTTGGCCGTGGCCTCGCCCACATGGCGAATGCCCAGGCCAAACAGGAAGCGTGGCAAGGTGGTGTGCTTGGATTGCTGTAAAGCGTCGAGCAGGTTTTGCGCAGACTTTTCGGCCATGCGGTCCATGTCGGCCAGGTCTTGCAGCTGCAAGCGGTACAGATCAGGCAGGATCTGCACACGGCCGGAGTCCACCAGCTGTTCAACGAGCTTGTCTCCCAGACCTTCCACATCCATGGCGCGGCGCTGCGCGTAGTGCAGCACGGCCTGCTTGCGCTGCGCGGGGCAAAACAGCCCCCCGCTGCAGCGGTAGTCAGCCTCGCCCTCTTCGCGCTCGGCTTCGCTGCCACATACCGGGCAGTGGCGGGGCATGGTGAAAATTTGTGATTCATGCAGGCGCTTTTCCTGCACGACCGAGACCACCTCGGGGATCACATCGCCCGCGCGGCGCACGATGACGGTGTCGCCCACACGTACATCTTTGCGTCGGGCTTCGTCTTCGTTGTGCAAGGTGGCATTGGTAACGGTCACGCCCCCCACGAACACCGGTGCGAGTTTGGCCACAGGTGTGAGCTTGCCGGTGCGGCCCACCTGCACGTCAATGGCCAGCACCTCGGTCATCATTTCCTGCGCGGGGTATTTGTGCGCCACGGCCCAGCGCGGTTCGCGCGTGACAAAACCCAGGCGCTGCTGCACGGCCAGGTCGTTGACTTTGTAGACCACACCATCAATGTCGAACGGCAAACCATCGCGCAGCTGCGCAATCTGCTGGTGAAACGCGACCAGCCCCGCTGCGCCCTGCACCACTGCCGTTTGCTCGGCCACCGGAAAGCCCCAGGCTTTGAGCTGCATGAGCAGCGCATGGTGTGTGGCCCACAAGGGCTGCGTGGCACCCGTCACCTCGCCCAGACCATAGGCAAAAAAGCTCAAGGGCCGATCGGCTGCAATTTTGGAGTCCAGCTGTCGCACCGCACCGGCAGCGGCATTGCGCGGGTTGACGAAGGTCTTTTCGCCTTTGGCGCCGGCGGCAATGCGCTGGCGTTGGCGTTCGTTGAGGGCTTCAAAATCGTCGCGGCGCATGTACACCTCACCGCGCACTTCCAACACGGCAGGAACGCCCTCGGGCAGGCGCAGCGGAATCTGGCCAATGGTGCGGACGTTGTGGGTCACGTCTTCGCCCGTCTCGCCATCGCCACGGGTGGCGGCTTGCACCAGCACGCCCGCTTCGTAACGCAGGCTCATGGCCAGACCATCGAACTTGAGCTCGGCCACATAGTCCACTGGCGGATCGGCCTCAACCAGGCCCAACTCTTTGCGGATACGCGCATCAAAGGCTTCGGCCCCGCTCGCCTCGGTGTCGGTTTCGGTGCGGATGCTGAGCATGGGCACCGCATGACGAACGGGGTTGAAGGCATCGAGCACCACACCGCCCACCCGTTGCGTGGGAGAGTCCGGACTCAGCAGCTCGGGGTGCTCAGCCTCGAGGGCTTGGAGCTGTTTGAACAGGCGGTCATACTCGGCGTCCGGGATTTCAGGCGCATCGAGCGTGTAGTACAGATGGGCGTGGTGGTTAAGCTGCTGACGCAGCGCATGGGCTTGCTGCGCGGCATCGTCAGCGCCCGGTTGCGGCACATCGAACAGGTCCAGATTGGCCATGGACAGGGATCGATCGCTCAGGAAAAGAGTCTGCGGGCCTGCGCCGAGCCAGCGGACAGCTCGCGTGCATCCAATGCGTCATACAGCCCTTGCAGTTCGGTCGCAACCTGGTCCAGCGCCTGTTCGCTCAGGGCCTGGTTGGCGCCATCGGTGAGCACGGCGTCCATGTCCCGGCTCAGGGTCTGCAGGGTGTGACGCAAACGCTCAAACGGCTGTTCGCTGCGGCTGACTTGCGGCACATCGAGGCTGAGCACAATGGCGCGCACCGCGCTCATGTCGGGATCGTCGGCCAAAGCGGCCTGCATGTCAAAACTCAGGGCCAGCACGGGGGGCAAGCCTTGTACAGCGGCAGGCAGCACCATGCGCCCAGGAATGGCGCCCGCAACAAAGCCCAGGCGGGCTGCATGTTGCTGCACATAGCCAGGGCTCCATGCGGCAGATCGGGCGTGCAGCGTCATGCTCAGCTGGGCGTCGTGAGCGCTGGCGAATTGATCGAGCTCGCGGGCGCGTGCAACTTCTTCAAGCATGTCCGGAAAATTGACCGAGCCATTGATGGCATCCGCGAAGGCCTGGGTCTTGACCACGAACTCGGAGTATTCGATTTCATTGAGCGGACCCAGACGGTTGGCCAGCTGAATGCCCACCTGAAAGCCCGTGTAGCGGCGACCGGGCAACAGCGGCTCCCACTCGCCCGAAGATTCGCTCAGGCCTTCAGCAAAGAAAGCCTTGCTGCCCACGCGGCGGGTGCTGGGCATGGCGGCCAGCGCGGCATCGCCGGAGACCACGGCATCGACCTCGACCACGGCAACCACATCGATCAAGGGGTCGAGGGCCAGTTTGCGCTCGGGCAAGGGCAGATGACTGAAATCGTCTTCAAGGGTGGGCTCGAGCGCAGCCTCTGCACCCAAGACGGGCTCGGCATTGACGTCGGGCTCTGAGGCCACGGTGTGCTGGGTGGCCTGACGGGGACGGCTGCGACGCGAGGTCCATTGGTTAAACCCCCACACGACCACCAACACCAGGGCTCCCAGGCCCAACAAACTCAATTGCAAAGAACTCATGTTCATTCCGTGTGAATTGATCAGCTCGTTTCGGCCATGCCCACGGCCGACTCCATGTCCACCGCCACAATGCGCGAAACACCCTGCTCCTGCATGGTCACACCGATGAGCTGCTCGGCCATTTCCATGGCGATCTTGTTATGGCTGATGAAGAGGAACTGGGTTTCCTTGCCCATGCTGGCCACGAGCTTGGCGTAGCGCTCGGTGTTGGCGTCGTCCAGCGGCGCATCCACCTCATCGAGCAAACAAAACGGTGCCGGGTTGAGCTGGAAGATGGCAAACACCAGCGCAATGGCGGTGAGCGCCTTCTCGCCACCCGAGAGCAGATGGATGGTCTGGTTTTTCTTGCCCGGCGGCTGGGCCAGCACCTGCACACCTGCGTCGAGAATTTCTTCGCCTGTCATGACCAGCTTGGCCTGGCCACCACCAAACAGCTCCGGGAACATGCGGCCAAAGTGCTGGTTGACGGTGTTGAAGGTGGAACCCAGCAGCTCGCGGGTTTCGCCGTCGATCTTGCGGATGGCATCCTCGAGCGTGTTCATGGCGTCGGTCAGGTCGGCGCTTTGAGCGTCCAGGAAGGTCTTGCGCTCACGAGCCGAGGTCAGCTCTTGCAAAGCGGCCAGGTTGACCGGGCCGAGGGCCGCAATCTCGCGGTGCAGGCGATCAATTTCGCCTTGCAGCCCGTACAAACGCACTTCGCCTTCTTCGATGGTTTTGGCCACCAGTTCCAGATCGGCCTGGGCATCGGCCAGCAACTGGGTGTATTGCTCAAGCCCCAGACGTGCGGCTTGCTCCTTGAGCTGGAAGTCGGTGATGCGCTGGCGCAGCGGCTCGAGCTCGCGCTCACAGGCCACACGGCGTTCGTCGCTGGCGCGCAGCTTGGCGGTGAGGTCGTCATAGGCGCTGCGCTTGGCGGCCAGCTGCTGCTCTCGCTCCATCTTGAGGTTGAGCGCGTCCTGCAAGCCGCCTTGGGCAGCGGCGTCCGACAAGCGGGCAAGCTCCTCTTGCGCCCTCTGCGATTCAGCAGCGATGGACTGTACCTGCTGGTGCGCAGTCTCGATGGTTCGCTTCAACTCGCCCTCACGCGCCTGCAAGCTGCGCTGGGCAAACTGGGCCTCTTGGGCCTGGCGCTCCAGGCTGCGTTGCTGTTCGCGGCATTGGGCCAGCTTGCGCTCAGCCTCAATCACATGGTCGCCCAACTGGGCTTCACGTTCCTGGCTGTCGGCAAGCTGCATGTCCAGCTCTTCAAAACGGGCCTCGGCGGTGACGCGACGATCCTGCAGCTCTTCGAGCAAGGCGTCGACTTCGGCCAGGTCGCCTTCAATTTGCTGGTTGCGTGCACGCGCCTGCTCGGCCATCTGGCTCAGGCGCAGCACTTCCACTTGCAGTTCGTGGGCCTTGGCCTGAGTGCTGGTGGCTTCCTGACGCGCACCCAGCAAACGCTGTGAGGCTTCAGCATAGGCCGCTTCAGCCTTGACCAAGGCGCTACGGCTTTCTTCGGCAATCAGGGTTTGGGCACGCTGTTGCTTTTCGAGGTTTTCGATGTCCTGTGCACGCGCCAGCAAACCCGATTGTTCGGAATCCTGGGCGTAAAAGCTCACGCTGTGCATCGAAACAGCATGGCCGGTTTGTACATACAGTACTTCGCCAGCCTGCAGCTGATGGCGCCAGGCCAAGGCATCGTCCAGGCTCGGCGCCGTGTAGCTGCCTTGCAACCAGTCGCCGAGCAAGGCGGTCAGGCCCGCGTCACTGATGCGCAACAACTCGGACAGGGGCTGGCAACCCGCCGGCAAGCCCGCACGGGCTTTGGCCAGTCCTGCTGTGGGCACATTGAAGAACGACAACTTGGCGGGCGGCACGTCGCTGGCAAAAGCACGCACCATGTCCAAACGTGAGACCTCGAGGGCGCCCATGCGCTCGCGCAAAGCGGCTTCCAGGGCGTTTTCCCACCCCGCTTCGACGTGCAGACGGCTCCACAAGCCTTCCAGGCCATCCATGCCATGCTTGGCCAGCCAGGGTTTGAGCTTGCCGTCGGTACGCACTTTGTCCTGCAGGGCTTTGAGGGCTTCGATCCGTGCACTCAGATCGGCCAGGCGAGCCGATTCGTCGTTGACTTGTTGCTGGCGTGTGCGGCGGTCTTCGTCAAGCTGCGGCACCTGGGCTTGCAACTCTTCCAGACGGGCGCTCGACTCTTGCGCTGCTTCTTCGGCCATAGCCAGTTGAGCTTGCAACTCGGTCAGGCGCGCTTCGTCTGGCGCGGTCAACGCATTGCGGTCGGTTTGCAGGCGGTCGCGGCGTTGGCTCAGCTGGCGGCTTTGTTCGTCAATGTTGCGTTGCTCGGCGGCCAGAACCTGAATTTGCTGCTGCACCTGTACGACCGAACCACGTTGCTCGGTGGCTCTTTGTTGGGCCTGACGCAGGGCATCCTCCAGGTCGGGCAGGGTCATGGCCTGCTCTTCAACCTGCGCGGCCAAAGTCATGTGCTGGTCTTCGGTCAGGGCAGCTTGTTCGGCCAGGGTGTCGAGCTCAAGCTGTGCGTGTTCGCTGCGCTGCTGCCATTGGGCCGTTTGCTCCTGCAATTGCACCAGTCGCTGCTCGGCACGTTGGCGACCTTCGACCACGTAGCGGATTTCGGCCTCGAGCTTGCCGACCTCGGCGCTGGCCTCATACAGCTTGCCCTGAGCCTGGTTGACCTCGTCGCCGGCGGCGTAGTGCGCCTGGCGAATGGTTTCGAGCTCAGCTTCGACATGGCGCAGGTCAGCCATGCGCGCTTCAAGGGCATTGACGGCCTGGTCTACCTCGGCCTTGACTTTGCCCTGATCGGCCTCGGCCTCACGGCGCTTGAGGAACCACAGCTGGTGTTGTTTGAGTGTGCCGTCGGCCTGAAGCTGGTTGTAGCGCGCGGCCACCTCGGCCTGCTGTTCGAGCTTTTCGAGGTTGGCGTTGAGCTCGCGCAGGATGTCTTCGACGCGCGTCAGGTTCTCGCGAGTATCAGACAGGCGGTTTTCGGTCTCACGGCGGCGCTCTTTGTATTTGTCACTGGGCACACCGGATGCGTTAGCGCCAACCCCTGAGGTAGCCGCCAACAGTCCCCAGCAAGAGCTCATCAAAATGGCCGACGGTCTGGC
>JALRIL010000128.1 GCA_023255445.1 Limnohabitans sp.
CGCTGGTAAGATGTCTATCACTCCGTCATATGACTCTGGTCCAGACACAGTAAAGGCTCCAGACGTAAATATTGACATCGATCTTGCAACTCCTTTCATCGAATTTACTGCAGCTCTTAGCGAAGTCATTCGCTTGGACGGTGCGCTGCGCATGGCGCCGCGCTGATTGGATCGGCGCGCATGAGCAAAACCACGGTATTCGAAATCCCCGTCACGTTCGGTGACTGCGACCCAGCGGGGATCGTCTTCTTCCCTAACTTTTCCAAGTGGATGGACGCGGCATCGCTGCACTTCTTTGTGCAATGCGGTGTCCCGCCCTGGCGTGAACTGGTGAAGACCACGGGCATCATTGGCACGCCACTGCTCGAAATCAACACCAAGTTCATGCGCACCGCTACCTACGGCGAGACCTTGCAGGTGCACACCAGCATCCATGAGTGGCGCAACAAGGCGTTCATTCAACACCACCAAGTCATGCGCGGTGATGTGCTGTTGTGCGAGGGCTTCGAGACGCGTGCGTTTTGCATTCGACACCCAGATGATCCCGATCGCATCAAAGCGATCCCCGTTCCTGAAGACATCAAAGCGCGTTGCAGCTGACGCGCCATGATCCGAGACTGACCGACATGAGCACTTACACCACCCCCCTGTCCGACATGGCGTTCACGCTGCGCCATGTGCTGAAGGCCGAAGCCGCTTGGCGCGACATGCCCGACTTTGCCGACATGGACGACGACACCGCCATCGCAGTGCTCGAACAAGCGGGGGTGTTTGCCAGCGAAGTGCTCGCACCGATCAATGCCTCCGGCGACGCCGAGGGCTGCCAATGGAGTCCAGAGGGCGTCAAGGCGCCCGCCGGCTACCGTGACGCCTACCAACAATTTGTCGCCAATGGCTGGCCCGCACTCGCTTGTGCGCCTGAGCATGGCGGACAAGGTTTGCCCAACTTGCTCAACGCCGCGATGTACGAAATGTTGGCCGCCGCAAATCACGGCTGGACCATGTACCCCGGCCTGCTGCACGGTGCATATGAGACCGTCGCCTCACACGCCACCGATGAACTCAAAGCCCGCTATCTGCCGCACATCACCAGCGGTGAGTGGCTCTGCTCCATGGCACTCACCGAACCCCATGCCGGCAGTGACTTGGGGCTCGTGCGCACCAAGGGCCACACTGTCGGCGACGTGCCTGCTGCCAACGGCGTCGAGGTGCGTGTCAGCGGCAGCAAGATTTTTATCTCCGGCGGTGACTCTGACCTGAGTGACAACATCGTGCATCTCGTCCTGTTTCGATTGCCCGACGCTCCCCCGGGCACCAAAGGCATTTCGCTGGCTCTTGTCCCCAAGTTCTTGCCCGACGGCACGCGCAACACCGCCTTTGCCGACGGCATCGAACACAAGATGGGCATCCACGGCAGCGCCACCTGCCAAATGCGTTTTGACAACGCCGTGGGTTGGATTGTGGGCCAGCCCCACCAGGGCCTGCGCGCGATGTTCTTGATGATGAACGCCGCGCGACTGCATGTCGCCATGCAAGGCATGGGGCACCTCGAGGCGGCCACGCAAGGGGCTTGGGCCTATGCCAAAGAACGCGTTCAAATGCGTGCGCCCCAGCGCCCCGAAGGCGCAGCCGCCGCACCGGCTGACCCCATCGCCTGGCACCCCGCCATGCGCCGCATCCTGTGGCGCCTGAAGGCCCGCACCGACGGCGCGCGCGTATTCACCTACTGGCTAGGCATGCGGCTTGACCAAGCGCATCACCACCCAGACGAAGCCATGCGTGCCGAGGCCCTGAGCGACATGGCGTTTCTCACGCCCGTGGCCAAAGCGTTTCTCACCGACCTCGGTCACTACAGCGCCGACGAAGCGCTGCAAGTGTGGGGCGGCTATGGCTATGTGCGCGAATACGGCATCGAGCAAACGGTGCGCGACAGCCGCATCGCCATGATCTACGAAGGCACCAACGAAATCCAAGCCATCGACTTGGTGCAGCGCAAGCTGTTGGCCGATGGTGGCTCGCATGCCCAGTCTTTGGCTCGCCGCATCGAGGCCTGCATCAGCGATGCCAATGGCAACGCAGCGACCCAAGCTT
>JALRIL010000039.1 GCA_023255445.1 Limnohabitans sp.
CGGCGTAGGCGTAAGCGCCCAGCACGCGCACCGCGTGGTAATGCGTGAGCAGCACGTACTTGATCGGCAGATCGCTGACGGTGCGGATCTTCTTGATCAGGTCTTGCGCCATGGCTGGGGTGGCGGTGGTGTCGCTGACCAGGATGTAGCGGTCACCAATGATGACGCCCGAGTTGGGGTCGCCTTCGGCGGTGTAGGCCCAGCAGTGCTTGCTGAGTTGCTCGAACGTGACTTTCTTCTCAGTCAGGTCGGCCTGGCTGGCGAAGGCTTTGGTGGTTTTGGCCATGGTGTTTCTCCGTTGCGGGTCAATGCCCTGGATTTTACCTAAACGAAATGAGTTGCGTATTGGTAAATTTTGGATGGCTGTCGATCAGGCACCACCAAGGCCGTTTTCGATGACGGCCACCACCTCTTCTGCAAACTGGGCGTAGCTCATGGGGCCGTCCGGGCGCAGCCAAGTGAAGGTCCAGTTGATCATGCCCAGCAGCATCATGGTCAGCGCCGTCTGGTTGGCCAGCGTCAAGCGTTGTGGGTAGGCGCGTTTGAGAAAGCGGGTGAGTGCCGCGACGATGTCGCGTTGGCGGTTGAGGATGAGCTCGCGTGGCGACGTGGCCGGGTTGCCCAGCGCGGGGTCGGGCGTGTCGCTGAGGAACTTGGTGTCGTTGAGCAAGGCCGCGTGACGGGTGGCCGAGCTTTCGTACTCCTGCAGCAAACTGCGCACCAGGGCATGCAGCGCGGCGCGTTCATCCAGGTTTTCGCGCTGGGCTTTGGCTTCGGTCTGGGCAATGACAGCCAGCAGGCGCTGGGTGTGGCGCTCGAGCAGGTCGAGCAAGATGGCTTCCTTGCTGTCGTAGTAGTGGTACAGCCGGGCCTTGGAGGTGCCGCAGGCGGCGGCAATGTCGTTCATGCTGGCCGCGCTGTAGCTGCGCTCGGCAAAGCAACGGGCGGCGATGTCCAGAATGGCGTCGCGCTTGAGGTCGTGACTGGCGGATTTGGGTCGGGCCATGATGATGTGTCCTTAAACGGGCCAGACCACGCCGTTGTCGTTCAGGATGGCGTCCAGCGGTTCGTCGTGCGGTTCGGGCTCAAAGTCGTCCACAAAGGCGCCGGTGTAGCCCAGGCCCACGGTAAAGGGTTTGGGTTGCAGGGCAGCGAGCGTGCGGTCGTAAAAACCACCCCCGTAGCCCAGACGATAGCCCCCGGCGCTGTAGCCCACGCAAGGCACAAACAGCAGCGTGGGCACGATCAGCTCGGTGTCTTTGGGTTTGGGAATGCCGTAGGCGTCTTCTTCCATGGGGCAGCCGGGATACCAGGCATGGAAGGTGAGGGTTTTGTGTGCCTTGTTGACCACGGGCAGGCCGATGCGACGGCGCTGGGGCTGGTCCATGAGTTCGCCGTCTTCTTTCCAGCGGTGCAGCACGGGCAAGGGGTCGAACTCGCCTTTGATGGGCCAGTAAGCACCGATCACGGTTTCCGGGCGGCCCACCAGCCAGATGCGCATGACCTGCTGCAAAGCCGCGGCGCGCGCCTGTCGGTCGGGCAGGTTCAATCTTTCTTCAATGAGGGCCTTTCGCAAGGCCTTTTTTGCATCTGCTTTGTCCATAATCGCCTCATGCTGTTGAACCGAATTCTGACATCGCTTGGGGCCATGGCCCTGATGTGCATCATCCAGGGGCCTGTGGCGGCCCAAAACCTGACCCGTCAAGACGAGGTGCTGCTGCAGATGCAAAAGGCCTTTGCCAAGAACGATGCCCCCAAGCTGCAACAACTTTTGACCCAGGCCCAAGGCCATCCGCTGGAGTCCTGGGCGGCCTACTGGGCCTTGAAAGCGCGGCTGGAGACAGCGAGCCCCGAAGAGATCGAACGCATGCTCAACCGCTACGAGGGCACCTATGTGGAAGACCGTTTGCGCGCCGACTGGCTGCTGCAGCTGGGCAAACAGCGCGACTGGAGCACCTTCAAGCGCATCCACCCGGGCTACCGCATGCGCGATGACCGCGAGATCCGGTGCTACGCCTTGGGCATCGAGGCCATGGACGCCAAGGCCAAGGTGGCCCAGGACATCAAACGCCTGTGGTACGCCTTGCGCGAGGCCGACGAGGGCTGCACCTATGTGGCCGAGCGTCTGCACGCGAGCAAGCAGCTGAGCGCCGATGACATCTGGCGCAAGGCACGCCTGGCCATGGACGCCAACCGCCCCAAGGCGGCGCGTAAGGCGGTCGACATTGAAGCGCCCCGCGTGGCCGACCAGATGGTGTTGATTGCCAGCGACCCGGCGCAGTATCTGCGCAAACGCATTGTGGCCATCACGCACAAGCGCAAGGAGCTGGCGGTGCTGGCCCTCATCCGTCTGGCTGGCAAAGACCCCGATGAGGCAGCCGAGCAACTGAGCGCCAAGTGGGGCCTGATGCTCTCGCAGGAAGAGCGCGACTGGACGTGGGGCGTGATCGGCAAGCAGGCGGCGCAAAAGCTGCAGGCCAATGCGTCGGCGTACTTTGACAAAGTCCGCAACGATGGCCACCTGACCGACGACATGTTGGGCTGGAAGGTGCGCGCCGCCTTGCGCCAGAAAGACTGGCCGGCTGTACAGCGCGGCATTTCCGCCATGAGCGCCCAAGAGCAAAAGGACAGCACCTGGGTGTACTGGAGCGCGCGTGCGCAGCTGGCCACGGCCAGGACCAACGCACAGCGCCAGGCGGCCCGCGATCAGCTGCAGGGCCTGGCCAGCATGCGCGGGTTTTACGAGCAGTTGGCTCTGGAAGAGTTGGGCCAGAACGTCACCCTGCCCGCCCGCCCCGCTGCGTTGACCGAGCAAGAAAAGGCCCTGGCCTGGGCCAACCCCGGCCTGCAGCGGGCGCTGTATGCGATCCGCATCGGGCTGCGCAGCGAAGGCGTGCGAGAGTGGAACTACAGCACTAACCTGCACACCAGCGGCGGCATGAATGAACGCGAACTGCTGGCTGCGGCCGATCTGGCCTGCAAGGCCGAGGTGTGGGACCGCTGCATCAACACCAGCGAACGCACGCCCACGGCATTGGACCTGGAGCAACGCTACCCCATGCCGCTGCACGACATCGTGCTGCAGCGCGCTGGCGACATTGGGCTGGATCCGGCGTACGTGTATGGCCTGATCCGGCAGGAAAGCCGTTTCATCATGGATGCACGTTCGCATGTGGGCGCCTCGGGCCTGATGCAGGTGATGCCGGCGACCGCGCGCTGGACAGCGCGCAAGATCGGCCTGGGCGGGTTCAGCACCTCACAGTTGACGGACAAGGATGTGAACGTGCGCATTGGCACGGCCTACCTCAAGCTGGCACTTGATGACTTTGGCGGCTCCATGCCGCTGGCAGCGGCGGCCTACAACGCCGGGCCGAGCCGCTCACGCGCCTGGCGCAACGGGCCCGTGCTGGAAGGCGCCATCTGGGCCGAGAACGTGCCGTTTTCCGAGACGCGCAATTACGTCAAGAAAGTGCTGGCCAACACCACGGTGTATGCGGCCATCATCACCGGGCAGCCACAGTCCCTCAAGGCCAGACTGGGCCTGGTGGGCCCACGCCCGGCCGACCAGCCCGAGGTCAACGAGGACTTGCCTTGACCTCGACCAGGCAGTCGTAAAACACGGGCGCGCGGCCCAGGTCTGAAAGCTTCTGGCTGGTGAGCTCGTTGACGTTGGTCCCGTCCAGACCCAGCTTGCGCCACCAGATGCCCAGACCATTGACCACGCCGGGGCGGGCGCGTTCGCCCACCCGTGCTTTGCATCGATAACGGCCCCGGTCGTTGAAGACCTCGACTACGGCGCCGTCGGCGATGCCCCGTGCAGCGGCGTCCTGCGGGTGAATTTCAAGCAGAGGTTCGGACTCAATGTCGCGCAGGCTTTGCACGTTGACAAAGGTGGAGTTCAAAAAGTTACGCGCGGGCGGCGAGATCATGGCCAGCGGGTAGCGTGCATCGCTGCCCGGTGTT
>JALRIL010000200.1 GCA_023255445.1 Limnohabitans sp.
TGGGCATCTTGACGCCACGGTCTTCTGCAATGGCTTTGACCATCAGGTTCGGTGCATTGCCGATGTAGCTGTTCGCGCCCATGAACACGGCGCCAGCGGAAATGGCGGCCAGTGTGCTGGCACCTGCGGTCATGAGCACTTGCGCATCACCACCTGCGGTATTGAAGAACACCAAGTACGTGGGCGCGTTGTCCAGGAAAGAACTGAGCGCGCCAGTGATCCAGAAATACATCATGTTATTGGGCGATCCATCGGCATTCGTCACGGCAGAGACCACCGCACCAAACGGACCGTTAACGCCCGCTTTGAGCATGGCAATGACCGGAATGATGGTGAGGAAAATACCGGCAAAAAGCTTGGCCACTTCCTGCATGGGGCCCCAGGAAAACTGATTGTTATCGTGCACTGTCTCGGGCGTGAGTTTCAGCGACAGGACAGTCACCGCAATCAAGCCCAGATCACGCAGGAGACCGGGCAGGCCGACATGCGCCCCCGCAATTTCGAAGTGAACATCGGACTTCCAGAAGCCACTCATCAGCACAAGGCCAACCACAGCCAGCAGCAGTACGAAGTTGAACCCGCCATCAAAACCAATACGTGGGGTATCAGGCGTGGGGTCACGCGGCAGCACCTCTTCCTTGTGGTTGTAAAACCACCAGTCCAGCATGTAAAAAATAGCAAGCAAGGAACCCACCAGGAACAAGGTTTCCGGGAATATGTGACTGATGGTCCAGAAAAAATCCACACCTTTCAGGAAACCCAGGAACAGCGGTGGATCACCAAGCGGCGTGAGTGAGCCGCCAGCATTGGACACAATGAAAATGAAGAAAATCACCACGTGGGCCACGTGTTTACGGTTGTCGTTGGCACGGATCAAGGGCCGAATCAACAGCATCGAAGCTCCCGTTGTGCCCATGAAGCTGGCCAATAAGGCTCCCAAACCCAGAATGCTTACATTCAGCAATGGCGCGCCATGCAAGTTGCCACGAATGTAGATTCCGCCAGACACGGTAAACAAGGCTGTCAACAACACAATGAATGGGATGTATTCGGCCACAAGAGCATGGACGAAATTGGAAACTGCCTCCCCAGCACCGAACACTGCCGCGAAAGGCAACAAGAAGGCCAGCGCCCAGGCGGCAGCCACTTTACCGAAATGGTGGTGCCAGAAATGAGGCGCCAACAAGGGCATCAATGCAATGGACAACAAAATCCCGGCAAAGGGCACCCCCCACAAAACAGACAGCTGCGCTCCATCAAACTCGCTGGCATGGGCCAAGCCAGGCAGCAGGCCAAGGAGCACAAGGCCCAGACGACAGGGCCATGCACGGTTTCGCAGGTTCAACATGGGTACTCCTCCAGTATTGGAATGGCTATAACAGACCGATCTTAAGGGCTGATCAGGCTCAATGGTTCACATCAAGCTCAAAGACTTGACGCAAATAGGCCAGGTATTTTTCGTCCTCGCACATGCCTTTGCCGGGTGTGTCCGAGAGTTTGGCCACGGGTTGCCCATTGCACCGGGTCATCTTGATCACGATTTGCAGGGGCTCGTAGCCCAGGTCATTGGTCAGATTCGTGCCCACACCAAAGGCCAATTGGCAGCGGCCATGAAACTGCTTGAACAAGGCAATCGTGCGTGGAATGGTCAGGCCATCACTCCAGATCAGGGTCTTGGTGCGAGGATCCACACGGTTGCGCTTGTAGTGGTCAATCATGCCCTCCCCCCAGGCAAAGGGGTCGCCGCTGTCGTGGCGTGCACCATCGAAGAGCTTGCAAAAGTACATATCAAAATCACGCAAAAAGGCCTTAAAGCCATAGACATCGCTCAGAGCAATGCCCAGATCACCTCGGTATTCACGCGCCCAGGACTCGAAGGCAAACACCTGACTGTCGCGTAACCTTGGACCCAAGGCCTGACAGGCTTGCAGATACTCATGCGCCATGGTGCCTAACGGGGTCAGTCCCAAAAGTTGGGCAAAGTAAACATTGCTGGTCCCGGCAAACTGGCCTGTCGGGCCGGTGCCCAGGCGACCGGACAAGACCCGCAACACCTCTTCATGCCAGGCGCGGGAGAAGCGACGGCGGGTACCGTAATCCGCGATTTTGAGCGCCTGCAAATCAAAAGCTTGCAGTTGTCCGATTTTTTCGTCCAGCCGTTGACGACCTTGTATCAAATTGGGCACTCGTTGCGTGTTGCGGAAGTAGACCTCGTTGACGATGGCCAGCACCGGGATCTCGAACAAAATCGTGTGCAGCCAGGGCCCCGAGATCGAGATATCGATCTCGCCCGTGGACAGTGGTGTCACGCTGATGTATTTCTCGTTGAGCCGGAAGAGTCCCAGGAAATCCACAAAATCGCTTTTGATGAAGCGCAGCGAGGACAGGTAACGCAGCTCGGAGTCTTTGAATGAGAGGCTGCACAGTGAACGGATTTCGCTTCGAATTTCGTCTACAAAAGGCGCCAGCTGAACGCCGGGATTACGGCATTTGAATCGGTATTCGACCTGCGCACTCGGAAACTGATGCAGCACCACCTGCATCATGGTGAATTTGTAAAGGTCGGTGTCCAGCAGACTGGTGATGATCATGAGTAAGGCTTTTGCCACCGGCGGCCGCAAGGGCAACGGTCCATAAAGATTGAGTCGGCAGTTTAACGGATGGTTCTACAGGTCTAAGGAGCGGCCGAAAGCTGCCCACCCACCATGCGCAGCACCTGGTCTGCATCGGGACTGAGCACATGATTTTGCTCCGCCACCAGGAGCGTCAACCCGCGCCCACGCAGTTCCAGCAGCGCATCACGCATGACCTCCACCAACACCGGCGCTATGCCTTCACAGGGTTCATCGAGCAGCAGGATATCCGGTGAGGTCATCCAGGTGCGGGCCAAGGCCAACATCTGTTGCTCTCCGCCACTCATCTGCGAAGCAGGCCGGTCCATCATGTGACCCAACACAGGAAACCAGTGCAGCACATCGCGCAAACGCTCCTGCGCCTGGCTGCGGCGTTTGGGCGTCACGGCCACCCAAAGGTTTTCGCGCACTGTCAACGCGCTGAACAAACGCCGGTCCTCAGCGACATAACCCAGCCCTGCTGCAGCGCGAGCATGCGAGGCCATGGCCGTCAAATCCTGTCCACGCCACAACAGCCGTCCTTGTGTACGGGGCAACATGCCCATCACGCTTTGAATCAAGGTGGACTTGCCGGCGCCATTGAGTCCTTGCAACACCACCAGTTGACCAGCCTGAACCTGCAAGTTCACATCCCAAAGAACCTGGGCGTGACCATGCCATGCGCTCCAGCGGTACAGTTCAAGCATGGCCGCCTCCCGGATTCAACTTCAGCCCCTGCAGAGCATTACCCAGATAGGAGGCCCGCACCTCGGGGTGTTCGGCCACCTCAGCCGGCAGGCCATTGCACACCACGCGTCCCCGCATGAGCACCATCACCCGGTCGGCCACGCCGAACACGGCATCCATATTGTGTTCGGTGTAGAGGACGGCCAACCCCTGACGGGCACAGTCGCGCACCAAGGCCATCATGTCCGCCCTCTCCTGCGGGCCCAGTCCTGCTGCGGGCTCATCCAGGAGCAACAAGCCTTGCTCGCGTTGGCCCACCGCGTGCAGACCAGAAAGCGCCATCGCGAGCTCCAGACGTTTCTTGGCCCCGTAAGCCAAGCCCTGCACCGTCAATGCAGCCGCAGACTGAAGACCCACCTGCGACAGAAGAGCCAGGGCAGGTTCAGTCGGCAACGTATCGAGTCGATCTGACCAGCGCAAGCCCCCCGGCGCTTGAAGACACAGCTGCATGCTTTGCAAAACAGTCAAGGCCTCAAACAGTTGCGCGACCTGAAATGTGCGGGCCACGCCTCTCTGTAAGCGTGCCTCGGGTGGCAAGTGCTGCAAGGCCTGCCCTCGCCAGCTCACTTGTCCCTGCATCACGTCATGCTGTCCGGCCAAAGCAGAAAAGCAGGTGGACTTGCCGGCCCCATTGGGCCCGATCATCGCCACACATTCACCTGGCGCCACTTCAAAATTGACCCCATCCAGCGCCCGCACGCCGCCATAGCTGTGTACCAAGCCTTGTACCTGCAGTCCACGTTGAAGATCAGTCATGCGCCCTCCGGGGCCTCAAGCCGCTCCAACGCAAGCCCATCAGACCCTGAGGTGCCAACATCATGACCAGCACGATCAGGGCCCCCAGCAAGCCGCGCCAATAGCTCAGGGTTTGGGACAACTCGGCAGAAGCCAGCGTCAGTAGGGCACTGCCCAGCCAGGCCCCTGCCCACTGGTGCACGCCGCCCAGCAAGGTCACGAGCAACGCATCCACCGAAGTAGCCACTGAGGCGACGGCCGGAAAGACCGCGCCCTTGAAACCCGCAAACATCGCACCGGCCAGGCCGGCCACCGCCGCGCTGAGCACAAACACCTGATGGCGCATACGCTGGATGCGCAAGCCACTGGCCTGGGCGCGCAAAGGGGCATCGCGCAAAGCCTGCAGCCCGGCCCCCATGCTCGAGCGAACCCAACGGTGCATCACCCATACGCTGGCCATGGCCAGCATCAGCAAAGCGGCGTCGACGACTGCGCGATTGGCGGGCGTGACCAATTGAAGGCCAATGAGACCATTGTCCCCCCCCGTGACCTCGCTCCACTGGGCCGCCAAGGCCCATACCGATTGCGCCAACGCCAAGGAGAGCATCGCCCAATACACGCCGCTGCTGCGACGCAGCAGCACGCCAAAGACGGCGGCTGCGCTGGCCGCCACAAGCGAACCCGCGGGCCAAGCCAAGGACCAGGATGCCCCCCAATGCAGGTGGGTCAGCGCTGCTGTGTAAGCACCCAGCGCAAAAAAGGCCGCATGTCCAAAGCTGACCAAGCCCCCCAGCGCCATCATGATCTGCAGGCTCCAGCCAAACAACATGAGCACCAGTACATCTTCAAACAGACTGCGGCCATAGTCACCACCTTGCCACCAGCTCCAAATCGACACGGCCAGCACGCTGCCCAGCCACAGCCCACGACTTAAGGCACGGTTGGGTCGAAGCTCGAACACCTGGGCCTCTTCGGTGGGTTCCTGCGTCATTCGAGTACGCGCCAGACCTTGGGGCCGCCAGATCAAGACCACGGCCATGGTCAAAAACACCAGCACCAAGGTTGCCTGCGGGAAAAACGTCACCCCCAGAGCATGGATCAGCCCAATCAGCACTGCCGCTGCATAGGCCCCACCAATGCTGCCCAAGCCCCCAGTGACCACCACCACAAAGGTTTCAACCACCATTTGCATGTCCATCTGCAAATGTGCAGGCTCTCTGGGCAACTGCAAGGCACCGGCCAGACCGGCCAGCGCGCAGCCCAAAACCACCACGCCTAACATCAAGGGCGCTGGTCGCACGCCCAATGCCGAGAGCATGGCTGCATCTTGCGTTGCCGCGCGCACGCGCTGCCCCCAGAGGGTATGTTTGAGCAAACCATGTAAGCCCCACCACACCAGAGGGCCCAGCACCAGGGTCAGCAACTGCCAGGTCGGGAAATAGGTTTGCCCCAAGGCCACAGCGCCCTCTAGGCCAGGAAAACGTGGCGCAAACACCTCTTCGACCCCCAGCACG
>JALRIL010000208.1 GCA_023255445.1 Limnohabitans sp.
AGCGCGACCAGGTGCTGGTGCAGTTTTCCAACCGCAGCTGCTCGGTGCTGGTGGCCCCTGACGTGGCCGCGCGCGGGCTGGACGTGCAGGGCCTGGAAGCCGTGATCAACGTGGACGTGACGCCCGACCCCGAAGTGCACATCCACCGCATCGGCCGCACGGGGCGGGGTGACGCCGAGGGTCTGGCCATCACGCTGGCCAGCATGGACGAGATGGGCCGTGTGGGCAAGATCGAGGTCTTGCAAGGACAGACTTCACAGTGGCAGGCGCTGGAGAGCTTCAAACCTGCTGCCGGCGGCCGTCTGTT
The DNA here is from genome assembly GCA_023255445.1 of Limnohabitans sp. Lineage (GTDB taxonomy): Bacteria > Pseudomonadota > Gammaproteobacteria > Burkholderiales > Burkholderiaceae_C > Limnohabitans_A. Next base: position 308 of record JALRIL010000208.1, read on the forward strand.
GCCGCCCATGCGCACTTTGCAGATCGTGGGTGGCCGCAAAGAGAAGATCCGTCCTGGTGACGTGATGGGCGCTTTGGCAGGCGAGTGTGGCCTGACCCGCGAGCAGGTCGGCAAGATCAACGTCAACGAGTTTTCCACCTATGTGGCGGTGCTGGCTGAGTTGGCGCAGAACGTCTGCGTTCAGTTGTCTAAAGGCAAGATCAAGGGCAAGAGCGTCAAAGTCCGCCTGATTTGACTTTTGGCTTTTGCGAGTGGCGGCTGGCGAGGGGATGCGGCGGGCTCCTCATGCTGCGGGTACGCAGAAATCGTCGCCCGCCGCATCCCATCACCAGCCTTGGTGCTTATTCAAGTGTCCAAGCGTCCAAAATGCACCACGGTCTCTGTCTGGGTGGGGGCCGGGTGACGATTTACGGAACCCCGTCATGAGGAACCCGGCCCCCACTCAGACAGAGACCTCACACGCACAACATCAGCGATAAGGGTTTTTAACCCCGAGCCCGGCAAGAATCTCCACCTCGTAGGCTTCCATCTCCTCGGCATCGGCTTTCGAGGTTTCGTGGTCCCAGCCCTGCGCATGCAATGCCCCGTGCACCAGCAAATGCGCGTAATGCGCCGCCAGCGTCTTGCCCTGCTCCTTGGCCTCGCGGGCCACCACCGGCGCGCACAGCACCAGATCGGCCATCACCACGGGTTCTTGCGCATAGTCGAACGTCAGCACATTGGTGGCGTAGTCTTTCTTGCGATAACTCTTGTTGAGTTCGCGGCCTTCCTCCTCGCCCACGATGCGAACCGTGATCTCGGCGTCCAGGGCCAGCGCGTGGCGAATGCAGCGTGTCACGAAGTGCCGGGGCAGGGCCGCGCGGTGGCGTGCAGCGTGGGGAATGTCGCCAAATTGCAGGGACAGTTGCAGTTGCTGGAGGGCCATGTTCATTCCTCTGAAGTGGATCGGCGGCGTGCCACGCTACCTTGGGCGTCGTAGGCGTCCACAATGCGGGCCACCAGCGGGTGGCGCACCACATCGGCGCTGGTGAAACGGGTGAAGGCAATGCCTTTGACGCGCTTCAAAACACGCTCGGCATCGATCAGGCCGCTCAGCTGCCCTTTGGGCAGGTCGATCTGGCTCACATCGCCCGTGATCACCGCTTTGGCGCCAAAGCCGATGCGGGTGAGGAACATCTTCATCTGCTCGGGCGTGGTGTTTTGCGCCTCGTCCAGGATGACGAAGGCATTGTTGAGCGTGCGCCCACGCATGAAGGCCAGCGGCGCGATTTCCAATGCGTTGCGCTCGAAGGCCTTTTGCACACGGTCAAAGCCCATCAGGTCGTACAAGGCGTCGTAGAGCGGGCGCAAGTACGGATCCACCTTTTGCGACAGGTCGCCGGGCAGAAAGCCCAGGCGCTCACCGGCTTCGACGGCTGGACGGGTCAGCACAATGCGCTGCACTGCCGAGCGTTCGAGCGCGTCCACCGCACTGGCCACGGCCAAGTAGGTTTTGCCGGTACCCGCGGGGCCAATGCCGAAGGTGATGTCGTGGCTGGCGATGTTGTCCATGTAAACCGACTGGCCTGGCGTGCGAGCCTTGAGGTCGGCGCGGCGGGTCTGCAGCACGGGGGCACCGTCCTCGTCTTCGCCAAGCGCGCTGTCCCCGGCCAGCATCAGCTGGATGATGTCGGCAGCGATGGGGCGGTCAGCCCGTTCGTACAAGGCTTGCAGCAGCTCCATGGCGCGTTGGGCCTGGGCCTTGGGGCCGTCCACCTTGAACTGCTCATGGCGGTGCGCAATGCTGACCTGTAGGCCTGCTTCGATGCTGCGTAGGTGCGCGTCCATCGGGCCGCACAGGTACGACAGGCGGGTGTTGTTGTGCGGGGCGAAGGTGTGGCGAACGATCAAGTTGATAATCCTGGTGTGGCATGCACGGGCATGCCTGTAAAACCCGATTTTCCTCCAAGACAGCATAGGCCTATTCATGATCGGCAAACTCACCGGTATCCTCAGCGACAAGAACCCGCCCGAAGTCATCGTGGACTGTGGCGGTGTGGGTTACGAAGTGAATGTGCCCATGAGCACTTTCTACAACCTGCCAGCGACGGGCGAGAAGACCAGCCTGCTGACGCACTTCGTGGTGCGCGAGGACGCGCAAATCCTCTACGGCTTTGGCACAGCCGCCGAGCGCGAGGCCTTTCGCCAGCTCATCAAGATTTCAGGGGTGGGCCCACGTACGGCGCTGTCGGTCCTCTCGGGTATGAGCGTGACCGAGCTGGCACAGGCCATCACCAGCCAGGAGCCGGGTCGCCTGGTCAAGGTGCCGGGCATCGGCAAGAAAACCGCCGAGCGCCTTTTGCTCGAACTCAAAGGCAAGCTGGGTGCCGACATCGGCGCGCCCGCTGCGGCCGTGGGCGATGCGCAAGGTGACATTCAGCAAGCCCTGGTGGCGCTGGGCTACAGCGACAAGGAAGCCGCTGCTGCCCTCAAGGGCTTGCCTGCCGACGTGGGCGTGAGCGAGGGCATCAAGCTGGCGCTCAAGGCCTTGGCCAAATAAGCGGTATCACGTAAGACAATCGAGCCATGAGCATCAAGACCGACGACTTTGCCCCGGCCCCGCGCGAGACTCAGCGCATGGTCTCTGCGGCGCCCGTGTCCAACAGCGAGGAAGCGATTGAGCGCGCCTTGCGCCCCAAACATCTTCAAGAGTACGTGGGGCAGGCCAAGGTCCGCGAGCAGCTGGAAATTTTCATCGGCGCCGCAAAAAAGCGCGAGGAGCCGCTGGACCATGTGCTCTTGTTTGGCCCGCCCGGTTTGGGAAAGACCACGCTGAGCCACATCATTGCGGCCGAACTGGGTGTGAACCTGCGCCAGACCAGCGGCCCCGTGCTCGAAAAACCCAAGGACCTGGCCGCACTGTTGACCAATCTGGAGGCCAACGATGTGCTCTTCATTGACGAGATTCATCGCCTCTCGCCAGTGGTCGAAGAAATTTTGTACCCCGCGCTGGAGGACTACCAGATCGACATCATGATCGGCGAAGGGCCTGCGGCACGCTCCATCAAACTGGACCTGCAGCCCTTCACGCTGGTGGGTGCGACCACGCGCGCAGGCATGCTCACCAACCCGCTGCGTGACCGCTTTGGCATTGTGTCGAGGCTGGAGTTCTACACGCCTGAAGAACTGTCGCGCATCGTCACGCGCAGCAGCGGGTTGCTCAAAGCGCCGATTGACGCTGAAGGCTCATTCGAGATCGCACGCCGCTCGCGCGGCACGCCACGCATCGCCAACCGCCTGCTGCGCCGGGTGCGCGACTATGCCGACGTGAAGGGTGATGGTCGCATCACCCAGGCGATGGCCAAGGCCGCGCTGTCCATGCTGGATGTCGATCCGGAAGGTTTCGACCTGATGGACCGCAAGCTGCTCGAAGCCGTGATTCACCGTTTTGATGGCGGTCCGGTCGGGTTGGACAACATTGCGGCCAGCATTGGTGAAGAGCGCGACACCATCGAAGACGTGATCGAGCCGTACTTGATTCAGCAGGGCTATTTGCAGCGCACGCCGCGCGGGCGTATCGCCACGTTGGCCGCGTTCAGGCATCTTGGCGTCACGCCACCCAAAACGGCGGGCGGCCTGTTCAACGAATAAGGGCTGACGCAGCGATCAGGTGGTCGTTTCGTCGAGCGAGCGACCTTCGAGGTGGCTGGTGTCACCCCAGCCCACCAAGCTCATGCCCTCGGGTGTCCACAGCAGGCGGTTGACCGCCGTGTTGGGCAGCAGCCAGGTGCGTGGGGCTTGCGTATCCAGCTGTGTGGCCAGGCGGTACAGCACATCCAGCACGCCGCCGTGGGCCACCAGCACGATTTGCCCACCGATGTGTTGCGCAGCCAGGTGGTTGACGGTCATGCTGATGCGTTCGCGCAAAGCAAGCAGCGACTCGCCGCCACCCGGCGGCACCCAGTCCGGCGTGCGCTTGCGCCAGTGCCAGGCCAGGTCGGGTAGCTCGGCTTCGATCTCGGCATAGGTGCGGCCCTGAAAATCCCCAAAAGAACGTTCACGTAAACCGGTGGTGGTGGTCACCTCCAGCCCTACGGCTTCTCCGATGGTTTGTGCCGTCACATGCGCGCGCGACAGGTCGCTGCTGTAGATGGCGTCAATGCTGTCACGCTCGGCCAAGGCCTGGGCCAGCCAACGCGCTTGCTGCAGCCCAGTGTCGTTGAGCGGAATGTCCAGGTGACCCTGAATGCGGGTGTCCACATTCCAGGCCGTTTCTCCGTGGCGGATGGCCAAAATACGTGTGGCGTCCATAGGCAACTCAGCGGGGAATGTCGATGAAGACCTTGCGCGGGCTGGCCGGCGGATTGGGAAAGCCCGCCATGGCAGCCTGGAACAAGGTGGCAAACACCGGCGTGCTGTCGGCCCAGGGGCCGTCGTGGCTGGCACGGGTTTCGTACACCACCTGGCCGCTGCGCAAATCGCGCATGACCAGACTGACCTCGCGGCGGTACTGGTTGGGCTGCGGAAAACGCATGCTCATGCCCATGCCCACTTGCGGGTACACGCCGCGCCCGACCGAGATGTGGCCCATCGTGCCCCAGGGGCCAAACGGGTCGTTCACATACGTCACCGATGACCAGCCCACCAGCACGCTCAAGCTGGCGTGCGCATCATCGCGCACCATGCCCACCGCCGCCATGGCTTGCTCGGCTTGCTGTTCGGCCAGCCCAGCCTCGGGGTTGTTGACTTGCGAGGGTAGTCGCTCAAAACGGTAGTGGGCACCCTGCAGGTTTTGCCCGGCAGCCGTAGCCACCACCGTGGTTACATCGCTGTCGATGCGGCGCACGCTGGCGCAGCCACCCAGCACGAATGTCATCAGCAGGGCCAGCAAGAAAGTCAGGCGCTTCATGTGTGTCTCAGTTCATGGAGATGACCTGGATACCAGGCAAGGAGGCCTCGGTGAACTCTTCTTCATCGAAGGCCTTGTCACCCGCTTCGTCGGCCACGCCGGTGATCTGCAGGTTCTTGAAGTCGTGCAGCTTGTGGTCCATCAGGTGTGATGGCACCACGTTTTGCAATGCGGCAAACATGTTTTCAATGCGGCCGGGGTGTTTCTTCTGCCAGTCGCGCAGCATCTGCCCCACCACCTGGCGCTGCAGGTTTTCCTGACTGCCGCACAGCGTGCAGGGGATGATGGGGAACTGTCTGTGTGTAGCCCACTTTTGCAGGTCGGTTTCGGCCACATAGGCCAACGGGCGGATCACCATGAACTCGCCGTTGTCGCTCACCAGCTTTGGCGGCATGCCTTTGAGCTTGCCGCCGAAGAACATGTTGAGGAAGAAGGTCTGTAGCATGTCGTCGCGGTGGTGGCCCAGTGCGAGCTTGTTGCATTTGAGTTCGCGCGCCACGCGGTACAGGATGCCCCGGCGCAGGCGCGAGCACAGGCTGCAGGTGGTCTTGCCCTCGGGCACCAGCTCCTTGACCACCGAGTAGGTGTCCTTTTCGACGATGTGGTACTCGACGCCCAGCTCCTTGAGGTAGGCCGGCAGCACATGCTCGGGGAACC
>JALRIL010000013.1 GCA_023255445.1 Limnohabitans sp.
GGCAAGTCCACCCTCATCGGGCGCCTGCTGCTCGACTCGAAGTCGATCTTCGAGGACCAGCTCGAAGCCGTCGAGGCGACCTCGCAGTCCAAGGGCTACGACTACACCGACCTCGCGCTGCTGACCGACGGGCTGCGCTCCGAGCGCGAGCAGGGCATCACCATCGACGTGGCCTACCGCTACTTCAGCACCGAAAGCCGCAAGTTCATCATCGGTGACGCCCCCGGCCACGAGCAATACACCCGCAACATGGTCACCGCCGCATCCAGCGCCGACGCCGCCGTGGTGCTAGTCGACGCCATCAAGCTCGACTGGTCCAACCCCGCCCTCGAATTGCTGCCGCAGACCCGTCGACACGCGTTGCTGGTCAATTTGCTGCGCGTGCCGTCCATCGTGTTTGCCATCAACAAGCTCGACGCTGTGGATGACGCGGCGCTGGCCTACAAGAACATCGCCGCCGCACTCGACAAGTTCACCCGCGAAGCCGGCATCCGCGTCACCGCCGTGGTGCCTGTGTCGGCCCTCAAGGGCTGGAACGTGGTGGACAGCCACGCAGGCTGGTGCGGTTACAGCGGCCCCAACCTGCTGGAAATTCTGGAAGACCTGCCGGTGACCCCTGCGGAAACCGATGTGGCCTTCAGCTTCCCGGTGCAGTGGGTCGAAAAATTCCACGACTCCGGCGTCACCACCCAGGGCCGACGCGTGTTCTGGGGCCGCGTAGCCACCGGATCCATTGCCCCCGGCCAGACCGTCAAGGTTTTCCCCAGCGGTCAGACGGCCGTGGTCTCGCAAGTGCTGTCGGCCACCCGACAGCCCCAGAACAAGGCCGCCGGTCACAGCGCTGGCATCGTGCTGGACCGCGAAGTCGATGTCTCGCGGGGTGACTGGCTGATGGCCGCCGAAGGCGCGCCCGAAGGCCAGCGCGAGCTGAGTACCACCATCGCCTGGATGGACGACGAGCCCCTGGTGGCGGGTCGTGTGTACTGGGCGCTGCACGGCCACCGCTGGGTCAAGGCCAAGGTGCAGCGCGTGGTGCACCGCCTGAACGTCAACACCCTGGCCGAAGAAGAAGCCACCGAGCTGGCCCCCAACGCCATCGGCCACGTCACGCTGGCCCTGCAGGAACCGCTGGTCACCCTGCCGTTCGCGCAGTCGCGCATTCTGGGCGCGCTGGTGCTGGTGGACACTGCCAGCCACAAGACCTCGGGCGCCGTACTGGTGAACTGAGCCCCCTGCAGCGAGCGCTGCATCGTAGCGATTAAAATTGTGGCCAACAGGCAGGACGGCCGTCCTGCCTTGCCTCTTTGAACGAGTCCGTCATGACCCACGTTGTTACCGAAAACTGTATCCGCTGCAAATACACCGACTGTGTGGACGTGTGTCCCGTCGATTGCTTCCGCGAAGGCCCGAACTTTCTGACCATCGACCCCGATGAGTGCATCGACTGCGCCGTGTGCATTCCCGAGTGCCCGGCCAACGCCATCTTTGCCGAAGAAGACCTGCCCAAGGACCAGCAGCACATGACCGCGCTCAATGCCGAGCTGGCCCTGCTGCCCAACTGGAAAAGCATCACCAAACGCAAGGCTCCGCTGCCCGACGCCGACGAGTGGAAAGATAAAACCGGCAAGCTGGCCGAACTGGTCCGCTGACAGTGCCCATGCCCACCCCGATCGACACCGATGCCCTTGTGATCGGGGCAGGCCCTGTGGGCCTTTTTCAGGTCTTTCAGCTCGGGCTTCAAGGTATCGCTTGCCATGTGGTTGACGCCTTGCCCCATGTCGGCGGCCAATGCGCCGAGCTCTACGCCGACAAACCGATTTACGACATCCCCGGTATTCCGGTGTGCACCGGCCGCGAACTGGTCGAGCGCCTGCGGCAGCAGATCGCGCCCTTCAAGCCCACGTTGCACCTGGGCCAGACCATTGAAACCCTTCAAGCCACCGCCGATGGTCGCTGGTCCGTCACCAGCCAAACTGGTACCACCTGGATCACCAAAACCGTGTTCATTGCTGCTGGCGTGGGCGCCTTTGTGCCGCGCAGCCTACCCATAGAAGGTTTGCAGCCCCACATGGGCCGTCAAGTGTGGTTTGGCTCGCAAGAACTTCCCAGCTTTTCAGGCCAGCACCTGTTGGTGGCGGGCGATGGCGACAGTGCCTTACAAACCTGCCTGGACGCCATGGGCAAGGCCACCAGCGTCACGCTGATGCATCGGCGCGAACACTTCAGCGCCAGTGCTGAGCGGGTGCAAACAGTCCAGAGCGCACTTGCGAACGGTCAGATCCGCTTCGTGGCTGGACAACCCACCGCACTGCACACCACGGGCGAGCGCCTCAGCGGCCTGCGCTACCTTAACGCCGAGGGACAAGACAGCACGCTGGCGTGCGATCAATTGGTCATGGCCCTCGGGCTCTCGCCCAAACTGGGGCCCATCGCCCAGTGGGGGCTGGACATGGAACGCAAACAGTTGCAGGTCAACACCGAAACCTTTGCCACCAGTGCCCCCGGCATTTTTGCGGTGGGCGACATCAACACCTACCCCGGCAAGAAAAAGTTGATCCTCTGCGGTTTTCACGAAGCCACGCTGGCGGCTTTTGGTGCAGCCACCTACCTGTGGCCGCAGGACAAAACTCTGCTGCAGTACACCACCACCTCCACCACGCTGCACAAGCGTCTGGGTCTGCTTTAGAATCCAACTACCTGCCCGGTCGATGACAGGGCAGCGTTCGCTAGGGGTGTTGGGTCGTCACAGGCCTGACTGAGAAAGTCCCTTTGAACCTGATTGAGGTAATGCTCGCGCAGGGAAGCTGTACACACCGCACCTTCGGTTGTGCTCCGTATGCTCATCTGCACCCGTGATGCCTCGCATGGAGTGTGTGGATGACAGACATCAAAATGACCCATCGGTACCCACGGGTGCTGACCATTGCCGGCTCGGACAGCGGTGGCGGCGCCGGTATCCAGGCCGACCTCAAGACCATGTCGGCGCTGGGCTGCTTTGGCATGAGCGCCATCACCGCCTTGACGGCGCAAAATACCACTGGGGTTCGTGCCATCCATGCTGTGCCCCCGCAGATGCTTGCCGACCAGATTGACGCCGTGGTCGAAGACATTGGCGTCGATGCCGTCAAGATCGGCATGCTGCACGCGCCTGACATCGTGCAAGCCGTAGCCCAGGCGATTGACAAACACCAGTTGCGCCGCATCGTGCTGGACCCAGTCATGGTCGCCACCAGCGGTGCAGTGCTGATCGACAATCCAGCCATCCAGGCGCTGGTGCAACTGTTGTTCCCCCGTGTCGACATCATCACGCCTAACCTGGACGAAGCGGGCTTGCTCGTGGGCCGCGCGTTGCACAACGAGCACGACATGCAGCAAGCTGCACAGCAGCTGCTGGACATGGGTGCCCCGGCTGTACTGCTCAAAGGTGGGCACCTGCAAGGCGACACTGTCAGCGACCTGTTCGTGACCCGCGCAGGCAGCACGCAATGGCTGCGCGCACCTCGCATCCACAGCCACAACACGCACGGCACCGGATGCACCCTGTCATCCGCCATGGCCGCGCACCTGGCGCTGGGCCACCCCTTGCCCGAAGCCATTGCCCAAGCCCACCGCTACATTCGTCAGGCTTTGCAAGCCGGTGCACCTGTTCGCACCGGACACGGCAGCGGCCCCCTGAACCACTTCAGCGCACCGGTGCCGATGCACCTGCGCCCCTTGATTCCAACCCAAGAAAGCCTCTCATGAGTACCCCACACAATGCTTCGCTGACCCCCGTCGGGCATGATCAGCGCGTTTTCACCGGCCTCTCGCATGCCTCACTCTGGTTCAGCCTGGGGGTGGGCCTGCTGGTCATGCAAGTCGGTGCCTATCTGGTGCCTGGCGTGGGCACGCAGGACGCCATCTGGTCCATCCTGATCGGATCGGTCCTGGGTGCCGCCTTGCTGGCCTGGACGGCCAAGATCGGCTGCGACACCGGCCTGTCCAGCGCTGGCCTGATGCACCAGACCTTTGGCAGCAGCTTTGCTCGCTTGCCTGTGGTATTGAACATCGTCCAGCTTATTGGCTGGACCAGCTTTGAGCTGGTGGTCATGCGCGATGGCACAGGTGCACTGGGTCAGAAGATCTGGGGCCTCACGCTCTCACCCGTGCTCACCACCCTGCTCTGGGGCGGCTTGCTGACGTTGCTGATGACGGCCTCCATGCTCACGCTGGTACGCCAGTTTGTCAGCCGTATCGGCCTGCCTCTGGTGATAGCTTCCTTGCTGTGGCTGAGCTGGCAGTTCTGGCACAAGCTCGATGCACAAGGCATCTCAGCCTTCATGCAACGCCAGGGCGACGGCTCCATGGGCATGCTCTCTGCCGTTGATCTGGTCATGGCCATGCCCATTTCCTGGCTTCCGCTGGTCGCCGATTACGCCCGCTATGGCCGCACGGGCCGCAGCACGTTTGGCGGCACCTGGCTGGGTTACGCCATCGCCAACATCTGGTGCTACGGTCTGGGCGTGCTGGTGGTCAGCGTATCCGAGCCGGGCACCGACATGGTGACCGCCTTGCTGTTAGCCCAAGGTGGCCTGGTGGCCTTGGGCCTGATTTTGCTGGACGAGCTGGACAATGCCTATGGCGATGTGCACTCTGCCGGCGTCAGCACCCAAAGCCTGCTGGGCGGCAGCCTCAAGCCATGGGCCATTGGCCTGGCCGTGCTCAGCACCCTGCTGGCCATGGTGTTGCCCATGCACAGCCTGGAGCCATTCCTGCTGACGCTCAGCTCGGTCTTTGTGCCCCTGTTTGGCGTGATCCTGGGACGCATGGCCTGCAGCGCAGGCACCCAGGGTGCAACTGACGTGTCCAGCACAACGGTCAACATCGGTGCAGCGGGCTTGTGGCTGTTGGGCATTGCCTGCTTCCATGGCGTGGCCAAATGGGCCCCTCAACTGGGCTCGGCCCTGCCCACGCTGGCGCTGACGTTTGTATTGGCCTGGCTCACACGCCGCCGCCAAGCCTGAAGGCTAGCACCCAACAAAAAGCCCGCTTGCGCACGCAGCGGGCTTTTTAACGGCTCAGTCACGCAGGATCAAGGCCGCTGCATCTCGCAGTTGGTGGGCATGCTCACCTGCTCGGGCGACAGTCGCTTGATGATCTTGAAGCCGTAGTCGGTGCCTTCCACACCAAAGGGAACACCAGGCTCACCCTTGCGCTGCATGACGGCCACCATCAAAGGTTGTTGAAACTGGTGGTCCAGCTCGCGCATGAAGCCAGTTTGACCGGCCAGACTGATCTGCGCGTGTTCTAGGGCCTTGCCGACAGCCACCGCATTGGTCGAGCCCGCCTTGTCAATGGCACTGGCCAAGGCCTGGATCATCATGTGCATGCGCAGGTGGGCGTAGTCTTGTGTGGGGTCGGGGAAGCGCTTGAGAAAGCGCTTGTAAAACGACTCGCTTTGCTCTCCCGGCGCGTTGGGCATCCACTCGGCCACCGCCACTACACGGCCTACGCCAGCGTCGCCAATGGCTGCAGGCACGCCAAGGGCATTGCCGTAGAAGGTGTAGAACTTGCCGTTGTAGCCAGCATCGCGCGCTGCTTTGATCAACAACGTCAGGTCATTGCCCCAGTTGCCAGTGATCACGGCTTGTGCACCGCTGGCCTTGATCTTGGTGATGTAGGGCAAAAAGTCCTTGATCTTGCCAATCGGGTGCAGGTCTTCGCCCACCACCTGGATGTCGCTGCGTTTGGACTGCAGCTGTTGACGAGCCTGCGCCACCACGGCACGGCCAAAACTGTAGTCCTGACCGATCAGGTACACAGAATGCACCTGCTTGTCTTCACGCAGCACTTCCATCAAGGCGCTCATGCGCATGTCGGCGTGCGCATCAAAACGAAAGTGCCAGAAGCTGCAGCGGTCATTGGTCAGTGAAGGGTCCACGGCCGCATAGTTCAAGAACAGCACCCGGCGTGCGGGGTCGCGTTGGTTGTGTTTGGCAATGGCGTCGATCAGAGCGGCCGCCGTGGCGCTGGAGTTGCCTTGCACAATGAAGCTTGCACCATCCTCAACGGCCGCCTGCAAGGCCGACAACGCGGCTTCGTTGTTGCTCTTGCTGTCGTATTGCAACAGCTGCAGCGGACGCTTGCCTTGCGCGGTGTTCACGCCCCCACGCGCATTGACCTCTTCAATGGCCATCGTCAGGTTGCGCACCACAGCGGCGCCAGTGTTGCCAAAGGGGCCGCTCAAACCTTCAATCAGGGCCAGCTTGACGGGTTGCGCCGCCCACGAATACACGGCTGTAAAGCCCATGAGAACCATGCATACAAAGCGCGTCAGCATGCGCGCGGTAGCGATACGAGGCATGTTCTTTTCCTATGAAATATAGATTCAAAAACAGGGACAAAACCCTTGCGAAGGCGCGCAGTTTAACGGCTTGCGCTGACGCGGATTGCAAGCCCTTCCATCAGGCAGTTTGATCCAAGGGCCAGCGCGGTTTGACGTCAAAAGCGTATTCACGCGTGGGCTGGGACATACCGGCTTGCACACGCATGGCAGCAGCCATGGCGATCATGGCGCCGTTGTCGGTACACAGGTGCAACTCGGGGTAATGCACGCGCACGCCGCGCTGGGCGCATGCTGCATTCAACTGCTCACGCAAGCTGCGGTTGGCTCCCACGCCGCCCGCGACCACCAGACGCTTAAGGCCGGTGTACTGCAAGGCAGACATGGATTTTTTTAGAAGCACCTCGACAATGGCCGCCTGCGTGCTGGCCGCCAGATCAGCTCGTGCGGGTTCGCATTCCTGCAACACCTGGGGGCCGATTTTCTGACTTTGGGTCAGCACGGCTGTTTTGAGACCGGCAAACGAAAAGTCAAAGTCGCCACTGTGCAGCAGGGGCCTTGGCAACTTGTAGGCAGTCGGGTTGCCCTGCTCGGCCAGGCGCGACAAGCCGGGGCCACCCGGATACGGCAGGCCCAGCAACTTGGCCGATTTGTCAAACGCCTCACCTGCGGCATCGTCAATCGTCTCGCCCAGCAAGGTGTATTGCCCCACACCATCGACACGCATGAGCTGCGTGTGCCCGCCAGAAACCAGCAAAGCCACAAAAGGAAACTCAGGCGGGTCTTCGCTCAAAAACGGCGAGAGCAAATGTCCCTCCAGGTGGTGAATGCCGAGCACAGGTTTGTCCAGCGCTGCAGCCAAGGCACAGGCCACACCCGAGCCCACCAGCAAGGCGCCCGCCAGGCCGGGTCCACGGGTATAGGCCACCACATCAATATCCGCCAATGTGCGACCTGCGCGCGACAACACCTCACGCGTGAGCGGCAACACTCGGCGAATGTGGTCGCGGCTGGCCAGCTCAGGCACCACGCCGCCGTAGGCCTGGTGCATCTCAATTTGGCTGTGCAACGCGTGCGCCAAAAGCAGCGGCCAGTCGTGGTCTTGGGTTTGCACCAATGCCACACCGGTTTCGTCGCAGGAAGATTCAATGCCCAGAATTTGCATAGCAGCTAGTTTACGTGGCGCATGGGTCAGCTTTACCGTGCTGGCCATAATGACTGCATCAATGACTGGATACTGACCATGACCACCACGCTCCACCTGATCTCTTCCATGGCCACCAAACCGCTGCTGGCCGACTTGGTCAAACTCTATGCGGCACACGCCCCCGGTGTTGACGTTCACGTGGAGTCTGTGGGCGGCGTGGACGCTGCCAAGCGCGTGGAGGCGGGCGAGCCTTTCGACGGCGTGGTGCTGGCCAGCAACGCCATCGACAAACTGATAGCAGGTGGGCATGTCTTGCCCGGCAGCCGTGCCGACCTGGTCCACTCTGACGTGGCGGTGGCCGTGCCTGCAGGCACGCCCGTACCAGACATTTCGACCGAAGCCGCACTGAAAGCCGCCATCCTGGCCACACCCACGCTGGGCTATTCCACCGGCCCCAGCGGCGTGCAACTGGCCAAGCAGTTCGACACCTGGGGCATTGCCGAGCAGATTGCGCCGCGCATCGTACAGGCCAAACCGGGCGTGCCCGTGGGATCGCTGGTCGCCAAGGGCGAAGTGGCGCTGGGCTTTCAGCAGCGCAGCGAAATGCTGGGTGTACAAGGCATCACCATCGTGGGCAGCTTGCCCAAAGCTGTGGAAATCATCACGACCTTCTCGGGCTCAGTGGCCAGAACTTGTTCCCATCCCGAAGCCATGCGGGCACTGCTGGCCTTCTGGCAGTCCAGCGCCTGCGACGCGCTCAAACGCCAGCATGGCATGGACCCGGCCTGAAACTTTACCCCCGGGCTTCATTCAACATATAGCCAATTTGTATTTTGAAAGGGGCTCGTTAGATCGGAAAATTCTGAGCATTGCATTTCCTGACCTGACATGAACCCGATCTCCCTTCCTCGTTGCACCCTGGTGGGCGCTGGCCCCGGCGACCCGGAACTGCTGACCCTCAAAGCAGTGAAAGCCATTGCGCGCGCGACCGTCTTGCTGGTGGACGACCTGGTCAACGATGCTGTACTGGAACACGCCAAGCCCGACGCCCGCATCATCCATGTGGGCAAACGCGGCGGCTGCGCCAGCACGCCCCAGGCCTTTATCCACAAACTGATGGTGCAGGCCGTGCGCGAGGGTGAAACCGTGGTTCGCCTCAAGGGTGGCGACCCCTTCATTTTTGGACGCGGCGGCGAAGAAGTGGAGCACCTGCGCGAAGAAGGCATTGAGGTCGATGTGATCAACGGCATCACCTCGGGTTTGGCCGGTTTGACCAGTCTGGGCGCACCGCTGACCCACCGTGACCGTGCCCACGGCGTGGTCTTCATCACCGGACACGCCAAGCCGGGTGACGAGGGCACCGACTGGGTCGCGCTGTCGCGCACCGCCCACCAGGCCAAGCTCACGCTGGTGATCTACATGGGCGTGAGCAGCCTGGAGACCATCCAGCTCGGCCTGCTGCAAGGCCTGCCTGCTGACACGCCGGTGGCCATCGTGCAACACGCCAGCTTGCCCCAACAACGCCAGGCTTTGACCACGCTGCACGCCCTGCCCGAAACCATGACTGCACAGGGCCTGCAAAGCCCCAGCGTCATCGTCATCGGCGATGTGGTACGGGGGGTGCACGCATGGGCCGAACATCACTTGGATACAAACGAAGTACAAATGCATCGCTTCGGCTGAACTTCCCCTATAAACTCCGCGTCGAAAACGCCCATGGTGGGCGTTTCAATCAGGGAGAAAACAATGGGACTTTTCGATTCCATCGCCTCGCAAGCCATCGGCGCTTTGGCCGGGCAACACCAGGCTGGCCAGACCGACATCCTCGGCCTGGTGACGAGCTTGATCAACAACCCGCAAACCGGCGGCATTGCCGGGCTGATGCAGGCCTTTCAAAGCAAGGGCCTGGGCGACATCGTCGCTTCATGGATTGGCCAGGGTGCCAACCTGCCCATTTCGGCTGAGCAAATCCAGTCCGCTCTGGGTCACGGTCCTTTGCAGGCGCTGGCCGAACAAACTGGCACAAGCGCCCCAGACCTGGCCAGCACACTGTCGTCGCAACTGCCGGGTTTGATTGACAAGCTCACCCCTAACGGCCAATTGCCACAAGGAGATATGCTCAGCCAAGGCTTGGGCATGCTCAAAGGCCTGATGGGCTGACCTACACTTGCACCCCATGAATAACACATGGGATGCCATCATCGTCGGGGCCGGCGCTGCCGGCCTTTTTTGCGCAAGCGTGGCAGGTCTGCGTGGCCTCAAAGTGCTGGTCCTGGACCACAGCGCCAAAGTAGCCGAGAAAGTGCGCATTTCTGGCGGCGGGCGCTGCAACTTCACCAACCGCAACCTGGACCCCAGTGCCCCGCACAAGCACTACCTCGGCCAGAACCCGAACTTTTGCCGCTCGGCCTTATCGCGCTACACCCCGCAAAACTTCATTGCGCTGGTTCAAAAGCACGGCCTCGCGTTTCATGAAAAGCACAAAGGTCAACTGTTTCTGGACCATTCGGCCGAAGACCTGATCCGCATGCTTGTGGCCGAATGCGATGCAGGCAACGTGACCCGTTGGCAACCATGCGGCGTCAAGGGCGTGCGCTACAGCGATGGCATTTACGAACTCGATACCGACCGCGGCTCGATGCACACCCGTGCACTCGTGGTGGCCACCGGCGGCTTGTCGATCCCCAAGATCGGGGCGAGTGGCTGGGGCTACGAGCTGGCGCAGCAGTTTGGCCTGCGCCTGGTGGAGCGCCGCCCAGGCCTGGTGCCGCTGACGTTTGACGGCGCAGCCTGGGCCCCCTACGCACAACTGGCCGGACTGGCCTTGCCCGTAGGCATTGAAACCGGTGACAAAAAGACCCGAATGCATTTTGATGAAGACTTGCTGTTCACGCACCGCGGCTTGTCGGGCCCGGCCGTGCTGCAAATTTCCAGCTACTGGCAAGCCGGGCAACCCATTCGACTGAACCTGGCGCCTGAGACCGATGTCTCCACACGCCTGCAGGACGCCAAACAACGCTCCAAAAAGTTGTTGGTCAATGAACTGACCCAGCTCGTGCCCAGCCGTCTGGCCGAAGCGTGGGTCAGCCAGGACCCGGCCTTGCAGCGCAGCTGCCCCGAAGTGCCCGACAAGGCCCTGGCCAAGCTGGCGCAAGCTTTGTCGAGCTGGAGCCTGACGCCCACCGGCACCGAGGGCTACCAGAAAGCGGAAGTGACCTTGGGGGGTGTGGACACGCGCGATCTGTCCTCCCAAACCATGGAATCCACACAGCCGGGGCTGTACTTCATCGGCGAGGTGGTGGATGTGACGGGTTGGCTGGGTGGCTACAACTTCCAGTGGGCTTGGGCCAGCGGCTACGCCTGTGCGCAGGCCTTGGCCAGTCGCATTTGATCGCGTTATAATGGTCGTCTTTGCTGGCAAAACCCCGTCTGCCAAATACTAGTTCTGTGACGGGAAAACAGCCGGTATCGGAGTGTCAGGGCCCGATCTTCCCTGTTGCTTGCGACCGGCACAATTTGGAAATTTGAGTCAATGACCACCATCCGTGTTAAAGAAAACGAGCCGTTTGACGTTGCCCTGCGTCGCTTCAAGCGCACCATCGAAAAACTCGGCCTGCTGACAGACCTGCGTGCCCGCGAGTTCTACGAAAAGCCCACGACCGAGCGCAAGCGCAAGAAGTCGGCCGCTGTCAAGCGCCACTACAAGCGCGTGCGTTCGATGCAGCTGCCCAAAAAGCTGTACTGATCGAAGCCATCAGCCGGGTTTCTCTGGCTGACTTCAGACTAGCCCGCCCGAGCT
>JALRIL010000044.1 GCA_023255445.1 Limnohabitans sp.
TGCCCTGCAGCGAATCAAGGCGGCCGCGGAGCGGGCGAAGATCGAGCTGTCGTCGAGCCAGCAGACCGAGCTCAATGAGCCCTACATTGCCATGGCCAATGGTGCGCCCGTGCACCTCACCTTCAAGCTCACCCGGGCTAAGCTCGAGGGTCTGGTGGACGACCTCATCTCGCGCACCATCGAGCCCTGCAAGATTGCTCTGAAGGATGCCGGTGTGTCGGCCTCGCAGATTGACGATGTGATTCTGGTCGGCGGCATGACCCGCATGCCCAAGGTGCAAGAAAAGGTCAAGGAACTGTTCGGCAAGGAACCCCGCAAGGATGTGAACCCTGACGAAGCCGTGGCTGTGGGTGCAGCGATCCAAGGTCAGGTTTTGTCGGGCGACCGCAAGGACGTGCTGCTGCTGGACGTGACACCTCTGAGCCTGGGCATCGAGACCCTGGGCGGTGTCATGACCAAGATGATCACCAAGAACACCACCATCCCGACCAAGTTCGCTCAGACCTTCTCGACCGCTGACGACAACCAGCCGGCCGTAACGATCAAGGTGTTCCAGGGTGAGCGCGAGATGGCCAGCGGCAACAAGCTGCTGGGCGAGTTCAACCTCGAAGGTATCCCGCCCGCACCGCGTGGCACGCCGCAGATCGAAGTGTCGTTTGACATCGACGCCAACGGCATCCTGCACGTGGGCGCCAAGGACAAGGGCACCGGCAAGGAAAACAAGATCACCATCAAGGCCAACTCGGGTCTGTCCGAAGCCGAGATCCAGCAGATGGTCAAGGACGCCGAACTCAACGCGGCTGAAGACAAGAAAAAGCTGGAACTGGTGCAGGCCCGCAACCAGGGCGAAGCCCTGGTGCACTCCACCCGCAAGAGCCTGACCGAGTACGGCGACAAGCTTGATGCTGGCGAGAAAGACGCCATCGAAGCTGCGGCCAAGACGCTTGAAGAAGCCCTCAAGGGCGAGGACAAAGCCGACATCGAAGCCAAGACTGAAGCCCTGATGACCACCAGCCAAAAGCTGGGCGAGAAAATGTACGCCGACATGCAGGCCCAGCAGGCCGCGGGGGCGGCAGGGGCTCCCGGTGGCGAGCAGGCCAAGCCCGCTGACGACGACGTGGTCGACGCAGAGGTCAAGGAAGTCAAGAAAGACTGATGCCTGAAACTGTAGGAGGCCGCCCCTGCGGCCGATACGGCCAGCGTCATTCGCGCGCAGGGGTGCGCTCCTACAGCGTCCCGGGCAAGTCCCGGGACGTTTTTTGCATGTAAAGGCCTGAAAAGCATGGCAACCAAACGAGATTTTTACGAAGTGCTGGGCGTGCCCAAGAACGCCTCGGACGACGACATCAAAAAGGCTTATCGCAAGCTGGCGATGAAGTACCACCCTGACCGTAACCAGGGAGATGCGGCCAAGGAAGCCGAAGCCAAGTTCAAGGAAGTCAAGGAAGCGTATGAAATGCTTTCCGACGCCCAGAAACGCGCGGCCTACGATCAATATGGCCATGCTGGCGTCGACCCCAATATGCGCGGCCCCGGTGGTGCAGAAGGCTTTGGCGGTTTTGGCGAGGCCTTTGGTGACATCTTCGGCGACATCTTTGGGGGAGGTCGCCGCGGTGGTGGTGGCCGTCAGGTTTTCCGTGGCGCCGACCTGAGCTACGCCATGGACATCACACTTGAAGAAGCGGCCCATGGCAAGGATGCGCAACTGCGCATTCCCAGCTGGGATGAGTGCGACACCTGCCATGGCTCCGGCGCCAAACCCGGCACCAGTGCGCAGACCTGCTCGACCTGCCATGGTTCGGGCTCTGTACAGATGCGCCAGGGTTTTTTCAGCGTGCAGCAAACCTGTCCGCACTGCCGTGGTACCGGCAAGATCATTCCCGATCCTTGCGGCACCTGTCATGGCCAGGGCAAGGTCAAAAAACAAAAAACGCTGGAAGTCAAAATACCGGCCGGTATCGACGATGGCATGCGCATCCGCAGCGCTGGTAACGGTGAGCCCGGCACCAACGGCGGCCCTCCCGGCGACCTGTACATTGAAATCCGTATCAGGAAGCACGATATCTTCGAGCGTGACGGCGACGATCTGCACTGCGCTGTCCCGATCAGCATCACCCGTGCAGCGCTGGGCGGCGAAATCGAAGTGCCGACCCTGGGCGGCAAAGCTGTGATCGAGATTCCTGAAGGCACCCAACACGGCAAACAGTTCCGTTTGCGGGGCAAAGGCATCAAGGGTGTCCGCTCCAGCTATCCCGGCGATCTGTACTGCCATGTGAATGTGGAAACGCCCATCAAGCTCACCGAGCATCAGAAAAAACTGCTCAAGGAGCTGGAGGCCTCACTCGAAAAAGGGGGGCACAAGCACCAACCCACAGGCGAGAGCTGGACGGACAAACTCAAGAACTTCTTTGGTGCTTGATCGCAAGCAGCGCGCCAATGACACCACTGCAACGGGGCCTTCGGGCCCCGTTTGCATGGGGCTGGTTATCATGTCCTCATGAGCGTCACCCTGCAATTCCTGGGCGGAGCCGACACCGTCACCGGCTCCAGATACCTTGTGCAACACCATGGTCAACAACTGTTGGTGGACTGCGGCCTGTTCCAGGGCTTCAAACAGCTTCGTTTGCGCAATTGGGCAGATCCCCCCTTTGAGCCCTCAGGCATTGATGCCGTGATCCTGACCCATGCACATCTGGACCATAGCGGCTACTTGCCCCTTCTGGTGCGTAAGGGGTATCGAGGGAAAATTCATGCCACACCGACCACTCGGGATTTGTGCGCCATCCTGTTGCCCGACAGCGGACACATTCAGGAAGAAGATGCCCGCTTTGCCAACCGCCATGGTTTCTCCAAACATCACCCAGCACAACCGCTGTACACCCGCGCCGACGCCCTGGCCTGCCTGCCCCAGTTCAAGACCCACGAATGGGGTCAGTGGTTTGAGCCCATCCCCGGCTGGAAGGCCCGTTTGAGTGAAGCTGGCCATATTCTGGGGGCCAGCAGCCTGTACCTGGAGGTGGCAGGACACCGCATGCTGTTTTCGGGCGATCTGGGTCGCCCCAATGATGAACTCATGCGCGCACCGCAGGATCCACCGGCTGCCGACACGGTGCTGATCGAATCGACATACGGCAACCGCTTGCACCCTGCAGACAACCTTGAAGCCGAGTTGTTGCCGCTGCTCAAGAAAGTGGCTGCCCGAGGTGGCGTGGCTGTGGTGCCTGTGTTCGCGGTGGGTCGAGCACAAATGATCCTGCACATGCTCGCGCGTTACAAGCAGCGTGGTGACTTGCCCCATGGCCTGCCCGTTTTTCTGGACAGCCCCATGGCCTCGCACACCACGGCCTTGTTTGCACATCACCCTGATGCGCACAAGCTTGACAGCCACCAGATACGCGCCATGGCGCATGTGGCCCACATGATCGAGACCCCGGAAGAATCGAAAGCCCTGGCCACACGTCACGGGCCCATGGTGATTCTGGCGGCCAGTGGCATGGCCACGGGCGGTCGGGTCCTGCACCACCTCGAACGTTACGCCCCCGACCACCGCAACCTGATTGTGCTCACCGGCCATCAGTCACCAGGCACCCGTGGTGCCAGTCTGGCGAATGGCAGCGCCAGCATTCGCATGCATGGACAGGATATTGCCGTGCGCGCCGAAGTCGCCCAGCTGGAAAGTGCCTCGGCCCACGCCGATGCCCAGGAGTTGATGGATTGGCTCTCGCGCATGCCCGAGTCCCCAGCACAAGTCTATGTGGTGCACGGCGAACGCGAAGCTTCGGACGCTTTGCGCCAGCGCATCGAACGGCAATTGCATTGGCGCGCCGTGGTGCCCGAACACGGGTCAACCTGGCCCGCCTGAGGCCAATCCCAAGATCCGGCCTGACCCCCTTCGCGGTCAGCGACAATAGACGCCTGCCTGAGACACCCATGACTTTAAAACGAAGCTCCTCTGCCCGCGCCACGCACCCCCTGTGGCTGTCCTTGTTGACGACCTTGTGGTTGATCACCTTGCCGAACTGGCCCTTATGGCGTCAGGTGACAGCCTTGCCAGAAGTGCAAGGTGTGCGAGGCGCACTGTTTACTGCAGGGATGGGTGTGGCCATTTGGGCGCTCATTCACATGCTGACCCTGTTGCTGGGCTGGGCCAGGCTGCTCAAGCCTGTGTTGAGTCTGCTGGTGATCAGTGCCGCATCGGGCGCCTACTTCATGCTCAGTTACGGCATTGTGATCGATGCCAGCATGATCACGAATGTGCTGCAAACCGATCCGCGCGAGGCGGCGGACTTGCTCAACTGGCGCATGGCGTTGGCTCTACTCATTTTGGCCGTGTTGCCTTTGTGGCTGATCTGGCGCACGCCGTTGAAGCGGCTGGGCTGGAAACGCGCCTTGTTCACGCAGCTGGGCGGCATTGCGGTTTCCGCTCTGGTGGTGGTGCTGTGCCTGATGGCGATTTTTCAGGACTTTGCCTCCATCATGCGCAACCACACGCAGCTGCGTTACCTGATCAACCCCCTCAACAGCTTGTACGCCGTGGCCTCGGTGGCCTCGCATCCCTTCCGGCGCGATGAAAAGACCATTGTGCCCATCGGTCAGGACGCCACGCAACAGCTGCCAGCCAATGCAAAACCCCCTTTGATCGTGCTGGTGCTGGGCGAAACCGCGCGCATGGCCAACTTCGGCATCAACGGCTACGAACGCGCCACCACCCCCAGGCTGGCCCAGGAAAAGGTGGTCAGTCTGCGCGGGGTGACCTCCTGTGGCACCAGCACCGCTGCATCGGTGCCCTGCATGTTCTCGCATCTGGGCCGCGAAGACTTCGACAGTCGCAAACACAATTACGAAAACCTCCTGGATGTGTTGCAGAGAGCTGGCCTGGCCGTGTTGTGGGTTGACAACCAGTCCGGCTGCAAGGGGGTGTGTGACCGCGTGCACAGTGCCTCGACCACCACACTCAAGGATTCCCCCTGGTGTGATGGCGGTGAATGCCATGATGAAGTTATGCTCGACAAGCTTGGCGAGCGCATCGCTCAGCTGCCTGCCGAGCAGCGCGCCAAGGGTGTCGTGATCGTGATGCACCAGATGGGCAGCCATGGCCCGGCCTACTACAAACGCACGCCTGCCGCTTTCAAGAAATTCGCGCCCGAATGTCAGAGCAATGCCTTGCAGGATTGCGAACGCCAGCAAGTGGTCAATGCGTTTGACAACACCATCCTCTACACCGACCACTTCCTCGGTCAGACCATCAACTGGCTCAAGCATCAGTCCCAGCCTGCAGTCATGATGTACGTCTCGGACCATGGCGAATCGCTCGGCGAGAACAACATTTACCTGCATGGCTTGCCCTATCGCGTGGCTCCGCAGGAACAAATTCGTGTGCCCTGGATCACCTGGATGTCAGACAGCTATCAACAGCAACAGCGTTTGCCTTTGGAGTGCCTGCGCAGCAAGGTGGAGCAAGCCTTGACGCATGACGCCTACTTCCACTCGGTGTTGGGGCTGGCGGGGGTGAACACTTCCCTGTACCAGCGCGAGCTGGATGTGTACGCCGGCTGCCGCCGGTCTTGATCACATGAAGCGATCGAGCAGGCGTCGGGCGTGACGATCCCAGCGCTGCGGCTCGCGGATCAGGTATTGCACGCCGTGTGCGTCGCTGAGCAGCAGCACATCGTGCGTTAAACGCCGAATGTCTTCTTCGGCCTTGAGGGTCAGTCGGGTTTGACCACGGTTGGTGTCCACCAGCCATTCGCTGGGTGTGGCAAAACTGCTGACGCTGATCAAACGCACAATTTCAGGCAGAAACTCACGCTCCTGCAAGGCCTCTCGCAAGGCTTTGGTCAAGGTCTCGCCTTGATCGGCCAGGCGGTCACACCACCACAGCTCGTGCCCTTCGGCGTCGAGCACGGCCACCCCCTCCTCGGGCGCAGTGACCGGATGCGCACGGACCACGGTCACAGGGACATGTTCACGGCCATCGGGCTGTATCAATGTCCAGCGCCCCCAGGCGTCGCGTTGCAGTTGAATTTGCGTCATGACTGCTCCTCAAACAGGCCGTCCTCAGCCTTGCGCTGCTGGGCCTGGTACAGGCGCCAATACGCCCCCTGGGCCTGCATCAGGGCTTCATGTATCCCCTCCTCTACCACCTCGCCCTTGTCCATGACCACCAGCCTATCGGCCTTGCGCAAAGTCGACAAACGGTGGGCAATCGCGATGGTGGTGCGTCCACGCACCAGGTTGTCCAGCGCGTTCTGGATTTCCTTCTCGGTCTCGGTATCCACGGCAGAGGTGGCCTCGTCAAGAATCAGGATGCGTGGATCAATCAACAGCGCGCGGGCAATCGAAATGCGCTGGCGTTCTCCACCCGACAAGCCTTGCCCCCGTTCGCCCACGATCGAGTCATAACCCTGGGGCATGCGCAAGATGAATTCATGCGCATGCGCCGCGCGTGCAGCGGCGATGATTTGCTCACGCGTAGCATCTGGACGACCGTAGGCGATGTTCTCGGCAATCGTGCCAAAAAACAGAAACGGCTCTTGTAACACCAGGCCAATTTGACTGCGGTAGTCCGCCAGCTTGAGTCGGCGAATGTCCACGCCGTCGAGCAGCACCTGTCCCTGGCTGACGTCATAAAAGCGGCAGATCAGGTTGACCAGCGTGCTCTTGCCTGAGCCGCTGTGGCCCACCAGACCAATCATCTGCCCTGGCTCGATCGTCAAGTCCAGGTTGCGAATGACTGCGCGGTTACCGTAACGAAAATGCGCCTGTTTCAGGGCAATATGCCCTTGAACCGCTGGCAGGGGGATGGGGTTGACTGGCTCCGGCACGCTGGAGACATGGTCCAGGATGTCAAAAATTCGCTTGGCGCCGGAAGCTGCTTTCTGGGTGTGCGAGACGATACGGCTCATGGAGTCCAGTCGCGTGTAAAAGCGCCCGATGTACGCCAGAAAGGCTGTGAGCACACCCACAGTGATGCGGTCGTGCGAGACCAGCCAGATGCCAAAAGCCCAGACCACCAGCAACCCGATCTCTGTCATCAAGGCCACGGTCGGCGCAAACAAGGACCAAACCTTGTTGAGGCGGTCATTGACTTGCAGGTTATGGCGGTTTGCATCCTTGAAGCGCTGCGCCTCGCGGCCCTCCTGCGCGAACGCCTTGACGACGCGGATACCGGGAATGGTGTCGGCCAGCACGTTAGTCACCTCGGCCCAGACACGGTCAATTTTTTCAAATCCAGTGCGCAGACGTTCGCGCACCACATGGATCAACCAGCCAATGAAAGGCAGCGGCAGCAGCGTGACCAGCGCCAGCGTGGGGTGAATGGTGAACAGGATCACGGCCGTCATGACGATCATGAGCACATCGGTCGCGAAGTCCAGCAGATGCAAGGACATGAAGACGTTGATGCGGTCGGTCTCGCTGCCGATGCGTGCGATCAAATCGCCTGTGCGCCGACCGCCAAAATACTCCAGGGAAAGCTTGAGCAGATGCTCATAGGTGGTGGTGCGCAAGTCTGCACCAATACGTTCGGACACCAGCGCCAGAATATAGGTCTTGGCCCAGCCCAAAATCCAGGCCAGCACAGCGGCCAGCAACAAGCCACCCAGGTAAACCACCACAAGGTGGGGGTCGATGGTTTTGCCGTTCTGGTAAGGAATCAGCACCTCGTCCATGAGGGGCATGGTCATGTAGGGCGGCACCAGGGTGGCCGCTGTAGACGCCAGTGTCAAAGCGAAACCACTGAGCAGTTGCCATTTGTAGTGGCGGGCAAAGCGCCAGAGCTTGAGCAGAGTCCAGGTCGAAGGCGGAGCGTCTTCAGGCTGACAGCTCGGGCAAGCCAGCGCGTCTTCGGGCAACGGCGATTGGCACTGAGGACACTGACGCTGAGCAACCCCGGGCTCCACGACAGGCGCATGCGCATCGAGCGCAGCAATGCGCAGACGCATATGCTCAACCCAGCGCTGCACTGTAGGCTGCATCCCCAGGGTGTAGCGCCAGACGCCCAGACGCCCGTTTGCATCGAACAGTTCAAGTCGCCCCACGCCAGCATGGTCAGTGACGCGCCATTGCCAGTCCTGTCCAATTACCCATTGTTGCCACTTTTTTTCAGCTTCAGGGCACGCCAATAGGCGGCGTTCGGTCAAAATGAGTGCTGTTCTGGCAAATACAAGCTCACCGTCGAGGTCCAACTCAAGACCCGACAAAGGTGATTCGTCTGGCAGCAGTTCCAAAGGAACGCGGCTCAACCAGGCTTGGGCGATGCCTGAACGCAACACAGAGGGCAATGTCGGAGTCATGTTAGATCACAGCAAAACGCCAGGCCAGCCGGATGCAACAGACATTCGGAAGCTTGCTTTTGCATGGTTTGTCATGCCCCAGCTCTCCTCCTGCGCACCCCACGCCGCCGACCACAGCGGCGGGCCATTGTATGCCGCGGCACACACCCATGAGTAACAAAAAGATCGAATTCCTGCGCATGACCCACTTGCGCGGCCCCAGCATCTGGACCTACCGTCCGGTGATGGAAGTCCTGGTGGACATTGGTGAGTTTGAAGACTTTCCCTCCAACCTGTTGCCGGGCTTCAACGAACGGCTCACCGCCTGGCTGCCCGGCCTGATCGAGCACCGTTGCAGCCCGGGCGTTCGAGGTGGTTTTCTGAAACGTCTGGAAGATGGCACCTGGATCGGACACATCCTTGAGCATGTCTCCCTGGAATTGTTGACCCAGGCTGGACTGCCCAACGGTTATGGCCGTGCCCGTGAAGCGGGTCCACGTGGGGTGTACAAAGTCATCATCCGTGCCGTTCATCCCGAGGTTTCCCGCCAGGCCCTGATGATGGCTCGCGAGCTGATCCTGGCTGCGGTTGAAGATCGGCCATTTGATGTGCAGCAAGCTGTTGAAGATCTGACCGACCTGGTCGACAGTCGCCTGGTAGGACCCAGCACACGCGCCATTGTGGATGCCGCCTGGGACCACCGCGACATCCCGTACATCCGGCTCAATGAGGGCAACTTGGTTCAGCTGGGTTATGGCAGTGCTCAGCACCGCATCTGGACCGCTGAAACCGACCGTACCAGCGCGATTGCCGAGGGTATATCCAAAGACAAGGACATGACCAAGCAGTTGCTGGCAGCGTGCGGGATTCCTGTGCCGCAAGGTCAGGTGGTCGACAGCGCCGACCAGGCCTGGGGAGCCGCCCAGGACATCGGGCTGCCCGTGTGCGTGAAGCCAGGCGATGGCAATCGTGCCAGGGGTGTGTCGCTGGAGCTGTCGCAAGAGGCCGACATTCGGGCAGCGTATGACATTGCCCTGAGCCAGGGCGATGACGTCATTGTCGAGAAATTCATCATCGGGCTGGAGCATCGTCTGCTGGTCGTTGCTGGACGCCTGGTCGCTGCCAGCCGCGGCGAGACCGCCAGCATCACTGGCGATGGTCGACACACGATTCGGGAATTGGTAAACCTCCAAATCAACGCCGATCCCCGTCGCGGCAGCGACGGTAGCCTGCCTCTTGAAACCGTGCGTCTGCGTGAAAACAGCCCCGAAGTACTGGAGCTCAAACGTCAGGGCTTGACCCCGGAGTCGGTGCCTGAATCAGGACGCCATGTGCTGGTCAAGCGAACGGGCAACATGACCACCGACATCACGGACATCGTGCATCCCGAGGTGGCCTACATGGCCTGCCTGGCAGCCAAAGTGGTGGGCCTGGACATTGCAGGGGTGGATGTGGTCACCCCTGACATCACCCAGCCCCTGCACAAGGTGGGCGGCGTGGTGGTGGAGGTCAATGCAGGACCCAGCCTGCTGATGCACCTCAACCCCGCGCAAGGTGCAGCACGTGATGTGGGTCGGGCCATCGTTGAACATCTGTTTCCCGAACCTGAGAACGGTCGCATCCCCATTGTGGGGCTCATGGGCAATGGTGACACCAGCCGCAAGGCACAACTGCTCGCCTGGCTCATGCACCTCAAAGGATGGACGACAGGCTTGGCTTGCAGCGAGGGCTTGTACCTGAACCAGCGATGCCTGCAGTCAACGGGCGGCATGGACTTTGAAAATGCCCAGCGTTTGCTCATCAACCGTAATGTGCAGGCCGCCGTGTTTGAGACCGATGCGCGTCATTTGCTTTCGCAGGGGCTGCCTTACGACCGCTGCCAAGTGGGCATTGTCACGTCCATGCCTTCATGCCAAGGTTTGCAAGATCTGTATGCGGGCGAGGATGACCGCATGCCTGGCTACATCCGCACCCAAATCGATGTGGTGCTGCCCGGAGGCGCCGCGATTTTGAATGCCGACATTGACAGCGTGGCTGAACTGGCTCAATACAGCGATGGCGCCGTTACCCTGTATGCCCAGCAGGACTCGCATCCGCGTCTGCTGGCACACCGCGCACAAGGTGGCCGTACCGCATTCTGGCGCGATGACCTGCTGATCCTGGCCCAAGGTGAACATGAAACACAAGTGCTCAGCACACACCGACCGGCTGTGGCCCGCTTGCTGCAGGACGGCAGTCTGAGCCGGGATGACCTGCTGGTGGCCGCCTGCGCGGCCTGGGCACTGGACACCTCGCCTGATTTGATTCGCGCCGGCATCAAGAGCTTTGGCCAAAACGCCCACTCCCACTGATCTACTGCCCACCCTTCCTATGCAAGTTTCTCGCATCAGAGCCCTTCGTGGTCCCAATCTGTGGAGTCGCCATACCGCGGTCGAAGCCATCGTCAGTTGTGTCAACCAAGACTTGCTCAGCGCCGGTCTGGAGCAGCAGTTGCGCCGCAACTTCCCGGCCATTGGACCGATCCGCGCCGCTGCCGATCAACCTTTGTGCCTGGCCCACGCGCTGGAAAAAATCACCTTGGCCCTGCAGGTCCTGGCAGGTTGTCCCGTCACATTCAGCAGCACAAC
>JALRIL010000031.1 GCA_023255445.1 Limnohabitans sp.
CGCACTCCGGTGCACTCCGTGCTCTGGCTCATCCTCGCATTCTTCAATGGTGCGGGCTTGATGGTGCTGGTGGGTGCTGAATTCATCGCGATGCTGCTGGTGATTGTTTACGTTGGCGCAGTGGCGGTGCTTTTCCTGTTCGTGGTGATGATGCTCAACATCGATTTCGCCGCTATGAGGGCGGGTTTCATCAACAACTTCCCGCTTGGCCTGCTCGTCGCGCTGATCCTTTTTGCAGAGCTGTTCATCGGGATCGTGGCTTACAATGCAGGCGGGCTGGAGCTGGGAACGCCCAATGGCACTGCTGCACAGCCGCTGGGCATGAGCAATATCGAGGCGATCGGCGCGCTGCTCTATGGCCGTTATATTTTCCTGTTCGAAGTGGCGGGCATCATCCTGCTCGTGGCAATGATCGGCGCTATTGTGCTGACCCATCGTAAGCGTCCGGACAACGCCCGCGCGCGGCAGGATATCGGCAAGCAAATCCGCCGTCGTCCCGAAGATGCGACAGTCATGAAGAACCCTGAAACGGGCAAGGGGGTCGAGCTGTGATCGGCATCGAGCATTATATCACCGTCAGCGCGATCCTGTTTGTGCTGGGCGTGATGGGCATTTTTATCAATCGCAAGAATGTGATCGTCATCCTGATGTCGGTCGAGCTGATCCTGCTTGCAGTGAATATCAACTTGGTTGGTTTCAGCGCTTTCATGAATGATCTGGTGGGTCAGATCTTCGCGATGTTCGTGCTGACCGTCGCTGCTGCAGAAGCGGCTATCGGACTGGCGATTTTGGTCATCTATTTCCGTAACCGCGGCACTATCGCGGTCGACGATGCGACGCAGATGAAGGGATAAGACCAAGTGCATCCGATCCTTCTCATCGTATTCCTGCCCTTGCTCGCGGCTATCGTCGCGGGGCTGGGTAATCGCATGCTTGGCAATACAATTGCCAAGTCGCTGACCACAGGCGCGCTTTTCATCAGCTGTATCCTAAGCTGGCCGATCTTCGTCGGCTTTCTTACTGGCAGCATGGAGGTGAGCGTCGTTCCAGTCCTGAAATGGGTGGAGAGCGGCACGCTATCGTTTGACTGGGCTCTGCGTGTTGATGCGTTGACTGCGGTCATGCTGGTGGTGATCACCACGGTATCTGCACTCGTTCACCTGTATAGCTGGGGCTATATGGAGGAAGACCCGGATCAGCCGCGCTTCTTCGCGTACCTTTCGCTGTTCACCTTCGCGATGTTGATGCTGGTAACGGCGGACAACCTCGTTCAGATGTTCTTCGGTTGGGAAGGGGTTGGCCTCGCATCCTATCTGCTGATCGGTTTCTGGTTCAAGAAACCCAGCGCCAATGCCGCCGCGATCAAGGCCTTTGTCGTCAACCGCGTGGGCGACCTTGGCTTTATGCTCGGCATTTTCGGAACGTGGTTGGTGTTTCAGACCACGTCGATCCCGGAAATCCTCGCGGTAGCCCCCGGAATGACCGGTTCGACCATCGGGTTCTTGGGCTACCGGATGCACACGATGGATATTCTGTGCGTGCTATTGTTCATCGGTGCGATGGGTAAATCCGCGCAGCTGGGTCTGCACACATGGTTGCCGGACGCAATGGAAGGTCCGACGCCGGTTTCTGCGTTGATCCACGCCGCGACCATGGTAACCGCGGGCGTATTCATGGTGTGCCGCCTTTCGCCGATGTTCGAAGCAGCCCCAGTGGCGCTCAGCATGGTGATCTTCGTCGGCGCCGCGACATGTTTCTTCGCGGCCACTATCGGCACCACGCAGTGGGACATCAAGCGGGTGATCGCGTACTCGACCTGCTCTCAGTTGGGCTACATGTTCTTTGCAGCGGGTGTGGGCGCCTATGGCGCGGCTATGTTCCACCTGTTCACGCACGCGTTCTTCAAAGCGCTGCTGTTCCTCGGCGCGGGTTCCGTCATCATGGGTATGCACCATAACCAGGACATCCGCTGGATGGGGGGCGTGCGCAAGTACATGCCCATTACCTGGATCACTTCGCTGCTGGGCTCGCTGGCCCTGATCGGTACGCCTTTGTTCTCGGGGTTTTATTCCAAGGACAGCATCATTGAAGCCGTGCATGAAAGCCATCTGCCTGCTGCGGGTTTCGCTAACTTTGCGGTACTGGCGGGTGTGTTTGTGACGGCCTTCTATTCGTTCCGCATGTACTTCCTGGTTTTCCATGGCAAGGAACGCTACGACCAGAACCCGGAAGCTCACCACGACGACGATCACCACAACGATCAACACGATGACGGCAAACCACACGAGTCCCCTTGGGTGGTGACCTTGCCACTGGTCCTTCTGGCTATTCCTTCGGTGCTGATTGGGTACTTCACCATCGAACCGATGCTCTATGGTGACTTCTTCAAAGACGCCATCATGGTCAATGCTGACAAGCATCCGGTGATGGTGGAGCTGGCCGAGGCTTTCCATGGACCGCTGGCGATGGCCGAGCATGCCTTGACCTCGGTGCCTTTCATGCTGGCCATGGCCGGTGTGGTGGTGTCGTGGTACATGTACCTGATCAACCCCAAAGTGCCTGCCTTCTTTGCCAAAGTGCTGCGTCCGTTGATCTTGATCCTGGAGAACAAGTACTTCATGGACTGGATCAACGAAAACATCCTGGCCCGTGGTGCCCGCTTGCTAGGCACTGGTTTGTGGAAAGGCGGCGACCGCGCCCTGATCGACGGCCTGTTGGTCAATGGTTCCTGGAAAGTGGTGGGCTGGGTCTCGCGCATCGCTCGTCATTTCCAGTCCGGTTACCTGTACCACTACGCCCTGGTCATGATTTTGGGTGTGTTCGCCCTGATGACGACCTTCGTCTGGCTGGCCTGACGATTTAGAGGAATACAAAAAAATGGGATTGTTAAGCCTTGCCATCTGGACGCCAATTGCGTTTGGCGTCATTTTGCTGGCCCTTGGGCGCGATAGCCAAGCCCGCGCTGTGCGCTGGGTTTCGCTGATTGGTGCACTGGTCAGTTTCCTCATCACCTTGCCGCTGTACACCGGGTTTGATCCCGCCACGGCGCAGATGCAGTTCGTCGAGAACGCAGCCTGGATCGAGAGTTTCAACATCAATTACCACTTGGGCGTGGACGGTATTTCCCTGTGGTTTGTGTTGCTGACGGCTTTCATCAACGTGGTCGTCGTGATCGCGGGCTGGGAAGTCATCACCACCAAAGTTAACCAGTACATGGCCGCCTTCCTGATCCTGTCGGGTTTGATGATTGGCGTGTTCTCTGCGCTGGACGGACTCCTGTTCTATGTCTTCTTTGAAGCCACGCTGATCCCGATGTACCTGATCATCGGCATCTGGGGCGGTCCGAACAAGATTTACGCTGCGTTCAAGTTTTTCCTTTATACCTTGCTGGGTTCGCTGCTGACGCTGATCGCTCTGGTCTATCTGTACAACGTCTCCGGGGGCAGCTTTGATATCCAGAGTTGGCACCAGCTGCCGCTGGGCCGTACCGAGCAGACGCTGTTGTTCTTCGCGTTCTTTGCTGCTTTTGCCGTGAAAGTGCCCATGTGGCCAGTGCACACCTGGTTGCCTGATGTCCACGTGGAAGCGCCTACCGGAGGCTCGGCTGTGCTGGCCGCCATCATGCTTAAGCTGGGTGCGTACGGCTTCCTGCGTTTCTCCATGCCGATTGCGCCCGATGCAGCGCACGAGTGGGGCACCTTCATGATCGTGTTGTCCCTCGTGGCCGTGATCTATGTGGGTCTGGTCGCCATGGTCCAGCAGGACATGAAAAAACTGGTGGCCTACTCGTCGGTGGCGCACATGGGCTTTGTGACCCTGGGCTTTTTCATGTTCAACCCGCTGGGTGTCTCTGGCGCCATTGTGCAGATGATTGCGCACGGCTTTGTGTCGGGTGCCATGTTCCTGTCCATTGGCGTGTTGTACGACCGCGTGCACTCGCGTGAAATTTCCAGCTATGGTGGTGTGGTCAACACCATGCCCAAGTTCTCAGCCTTTGCCTTGCTGTTTGCCATGGCCAACTGCGGCCTTCCGGGCACAGCCGGATTCGTGGGCGAGTGGATGGGGATTCTGGGGGGCGTGCAATACAACTTCTGGATTGGCATGCTGGCTGCAACCGCCCTGATTTTTGGCGCTGCCTACACCTTGTGGATGTTCAAGCGCGTGTACCTGGGCCCTGTGGCCAACGACCATGTGCGTCAACTGACCGACATCAATGGTCGAGAATTCCTGATGCTGGCCTTGCTGGCTGCCGCCGTGTTGTACATGGGCGTGTATCCCAAGCCTTTCACCGATGTGATGGATGTCTCCGTGGCCGAGCTGCTCAAGCACGTGGCCATGAGCAAGCTGCCGCAGTAACCGATTGAAGAACTGAGAGAAGACCATGATGGACTCCACCAGCTGGATGACGATCTATCCCGAAATCGTGTTGCTGGTCATGACCTGCGTGATCGCGCTGATTGACCTGACCGTGACCAGCCCCAAGCGCACGCTGACTTATGGCTTGACGCTGCTGACCCTGGCCTTTGTAGCGTTCCTCAACGTGGCCGCTGCTGGCATGGGTCAAACTGTCTATGGCTTTGGGGGGCTGTTTGTGAGCGACACCATGGGCCACTGGCTCAAGGCTTTTGCCGCTGTGGCCACCCTGGTCACACTGGTTTACGCTCGACCCTATGCCAAAGACCGCCAGATGCTGGGGGGGGGCGAACTGTTCAGCCTGAGCTTGTTTGCCCTGCTGGGCATGAGCGTGATGGTCTCAGGCCACCACTTTTTGGTTCTCTACCTGGGCTTGGAACTGCTGACCCTGTCAAGCTACGCCTTGGTGGCGATGCGTCGCGATGATGTGCGTGCCAGCGAAGCGGCCATGAAGTATTTCGTGCTGGGTGCGATGGCCTCGGGTTTCCTGCTTTACGGCATGTCCATGATTTATGGCGCCACGGGCAGCCTGGAGCTGTCGGCTGTGTTCCAGTCCATCATGCAGGGCAAGTCCCATCCTCAAGTCCTGATCTTTGGTCTGGTATTTGTGGTGTCCGGCTTGGCCTTCAAACTGGGCGTGGTGCCTTTCCATATGTGGATTCCCGACGTTTACCACGGTGCTCCGACATCGGCCACGTTGTTGATTGGCGGTGCTCCCAAGCTGGCAGCATTCGCGTTGGTCATGCGATTGCTGGTCGAGGGCCTTCTGCCCCTGGCCATGGACTGGCAGCAAATGCTGGCCCTGTTGGCCATTGCTTCGCTGCTGATCGGTAACCTGGCTGCCATTGCACAGACCAACCTTAAGCGCATGCTGGCGTTCTCGACGATTGCTCAAATGGGCTTTGTGCTCCTGGGTCTGGTTGCTGGCGTGGGGCTGGGGGGCGCCGCGCAAGCTGTGGGTGCCTATGGCGCTTCCATGTTCTATGTGGTGGCCTACGTGCTGACCACGCTGGCTTCGTTCGGCGTGATCATGCTGCTGGCCCGTGAAGGATTTGAAAGCGAAGAAATTGCCGACTTGGCTGGCCTGAACCAGCGCAGCCCGCTGTACGCCGGCATCATGGCCATCTGCTTGTTCTCGCTGGCAGGTATCCCGCCGATGGTGGGCTTCTATGCCAAACTGACCATCCTGCAAGCCCTGATCGGCTCGGGCAATGGGTTCTACTTGGCGCTGGCCATCTTCGCGGTGATGATGTCGCTGATTGGCGCCTTCTACTACCTGCGCGTGGTCAAGGTCATGTACTTTGACGATGCTCAAGCCCCTGTGCAGCCCATCGTGGCCGGTGCGCAAGAGCGCGTGGTGCTGAGCATCAATGGTTTCCTGGTGCTGATCCTGGGCATCGTGCCTGGCGGCCTGATGACGCTGTGCGGGGATGCGATTGCCCGCATGTTGATGGGTTGACAGGTATGAACGCCTCCGCTCAGATTGGGGCTTTGATTGCCTTGGCCGTGGTTGCTGCCAACCTCCCGTTCATCACCCAGCGCGTCCTGGGCGTCTGGGCGGTCCGCACCTCCAAACCGCTGAGCTGGCGTCTGGCCGAGCTGCTGGTGCTGTACCTGTTTGTCGGTGGCATCGGTATGTTCATGGAAAACAGCCTGAGCCAGAACGCCCCCCAGGGTTGGCAGTTTTATGCGGTCACGCTGGCCTTGTTCGTCACGCTGGCCTTTCCTGGTTTTGTCTACCGCTACCTTTTGCGCCATAAAGACTGAAGCGCGGTGCCAGCCATGAGCGACGAGCACCTCAAAGAACACCTCTACGAACGCAAGGAACTGTTCAAAGGCAGTTTTTTGCATGCCTTGCGCGATACGGTGCGCTTGCCCGATGGTCAACTGGCAACGCGTGAATATGTGGTGCACCCCGGTGCAGTGGTCGTAGTACCCTTGCTCAAGGGCGAAGACGACCAAATCCGCGTGGTGCTGGAGCGCCAGTACCGCTATCCCGTGGGCCAGGTCATGGTCGAGCTGCCTGCCGGCAAGCTGGAAGCGGGTGAAGACCCTTTGCTTTGCGGTCAGCGCGAACTGCTGGAAGAAACCGGCTACACCGCCAACGAATGGGCAAAGGCAGGGGAGATGCACCTGGCCATTGCCTATTCGACTGAAGTTATTCATGTGTACTTTGCCCGTGGGTTGACCCTGGGCCAGCAGCAACTGGACGCGGGCGAGTTTCTGGATGTGTTCACGGCGACGCCTCAAGAGTTGGTGCAGTGGTGCCGCAACGGCACGGTGACTGATGCCAAAACCCTCAGCTGCATGGTCTGGCTGCAACAGTGGCTGGAACGGCCGGAGTCCATGGACTGGCAAGCCAGCAAGGGCTGACGCGATGAAAGTGCTCGACCTTCAGTGCAGCCGCGGCCACGTGTTTGAAGGCTGGTTTGCTTCGCACGACGACTACGAATCCCAGCGAGAACGCGGCTTGCTCACCTGTCCTGTGTGCGAGGACGCGCAGGTCAGCAAAATGCTGTCCGCCCCGCGGCTAAACCTGGGCCACGGCACGCCGATGCAAGTGCCTGCAGAAACTGATCACCCCCCCGCGCAGCCAGTGAACGCAACTTCTGAGGCTGCGGTGCAAGCCCTGGCGCAAATGTCACCCCAGCAAATGCAGGCTGCCATGCTCAAGATGGTGCGTCACGTCATGGCCCACACCGAAGACGTTGGTCACCGCTTTGCCGAGGAAGCCCGCAAAATCCATCATGGTGAGGCCGAAGAGCGCAGTATTCGCGGCCAGGCTAGCCGTGAGGAAACCGAAGCCTTGCTTGACGAAGGCATCGACATTCTTCCTCTGCCTGTACCCGTTGGGCTCAAGGAACCTTTGCAGTAGGGCCGCGTCCGCACCCATGCCATGAGCCGCCCGCACATTTCCACACACGAAGTTGAGCTGACAGCCATCCGCGCCCAAGGGCCTGGTGGGCAGAACGTCAACAAGGTCTCCAGCGCGATTCAGCTGCGCTTTGATGTGCGAGCCAGCAGCCTGCCCGAAGACATCAAAGCCCGTTGGCTACATGCGCCGGGCAACCATCTCACGCCAGACGGTGTGCTCATCATGAAGGCCCAGCGGTACCGCACGCAAGAGGCCAACCGGCAAGATGCCTGGACGCGTTTGTACGAGATGTTGGCGCGCTACGAACGGGCACCCAAGGCGCGCAAAGCGACGCGTCCGACGAGGGCTTCGGTGCAAAAGCGGTTGCAGAGCAAAGCCCTGCATGCTCGACTCAAAGCCAACCGTCGACATCAAGGCGATTAAAGCAAGCGCAGGCAGGCTTGCAGGCTGTCGGCCAGGGCTGTGGGCGTGTCCGCTGCAACCACCGTTCGCTGCGGCATGCTGCGCAGCCAGGTGATCTGTCGTTTGGCCAGTTGTCGGGTGGCGAAGATGCCGCGCTCGCAAATTTCCTGCTCGCTCCAGCCTTCGCTCAGGCCTTGCCAGGCTTGGCGGTAACCCACGCAGCGCATGCTGGGCAGCTCGGGGTTGAGGTCGCCACGTGCCATCAGCGTGCGTACTTCATCCAGAAAACCTTGAGCCATCATCTGCGCAAAGCGCAAAGCGATGCGTTGGTGCAGCCAGATCCGATCGGTGGGTTCCAGGCTGATGACGGGGATGTTGAGTGCGCTGCATTGTGGCTTGGCCTGCTGGTGAAAGGCTGACAGGGGTTGGCCGGTGAGTTGCCACACCTCCAGTGCGCGGCCAATACGCTGGCCGTCGTTGGGAGCCAGTCTGGCTGCGGTGTCTGGGTCCACGGCCTGAAGCTCGGCGTGCATGGCGGGCCAGCCTTGCTCGGAGGCGCGTTGCTGGATGCGTTCGCGCACCTGGGGGTCGGTGGCAGGCATGTCGTTCAGTCCCTCGGTCAGGGCTTTCAGGTAGAGCATGGTCCCGCCCACAATCAGCGGCGTTTTGCCGCGGGTGCGGATGTCGGCCATCAACTGCGTGGCATCTCGCGCAAAGTCGGCGGCGCTGTAGCTTTGCAAGGGGTCAATGATGTCAATCAGGTGGTGAGGCACCTGGGCCATTTCGTCGCGGCTGGGCTTGGCCGTGCCAATGTCCATGCCCCGGTAGACCAGGGCCGAGTCCATGCTGATGACCTCGGCGCCCCCAAAAGGCTCTAGCGCTTGAGACAAAGCCAGGGCCGCGGCAGTCTTGCCGCTGGCCGTAGGGCCGATCAGCGCGATGGCGTCGAGCTGCATGGCTGGCATCTCAGGTCGTGGCGCAGGGCACCACTTGCGGACGGCCATGGCGTTGCACCGCCGTCCAGGCAATGGCGGTGATGCAGCAGCCCCAGATCAGTACGCCATCGGCCAAAGCCAGCACAGGTTGATCAAGGTGCTGTCCAATCCACCCGCCCATGAAGAAGGCGCCCAGCATCATCAAAAAGCCATTGAGGGCCGAAGCGGTACCTGCCCGGTGCGGGAAGGGGCCTACCGCACCACTTTGGCCACAGGGCTGGTGAACACCGTGCCCGATCATGAAGATGTAGAAAGGCAGGATCACGGCCCAGGGACCGTACCAGGCCCGGTCATGGCCCCAGTGCGCCAGGACGGCCAGGCTCAGAGCACCCGTCAGGGTCAGGACACCGGCCACAGCCACGGTGCGGTGCACGCTGGTCCGGCGCAGCATCCATCGGCACCAGAAGGTGCCCAAAATGTAAGACGCTGACATGGTGAACATCAGCAGGCCATAAGCCGTGCGGCTCATGCCCATAGCGCGCGTGAATACAAAAGACGAGGTTGCCAAAAAGGTGAACAACCCCAGGTAGGACGCCGCAGACAAGGCGCACCAGGTCAGGAACACCGGGTGTCGAATGATCTCCACATTGGCGCGCAGCAGCGGGGCCAGGCGAAGGGCGTTGGGGTCAGGGCGTTGAAGTGTTTCTTCAAAGCGCCATGCCAAGACAGCCAAGGTCAGGGCCCCAAAGACAGCCAGCGCCAGCAAGGCTGCTCGCCAGCCCACGAGGTCGGTCAGGGCACCGCCCACAGGGGCACACAGACAGGCAATGAAACCCAACCCCGTCAGGCCTTTGGACATCATGGTGGCCCCTTGAGCCGGGGCGTAGAGGTCGCGCACCATCGCACGCGAGACCATCACGCCGGCGCCCATGGCGGCGCCTTGGATAGCTCGTGCTATCACCAGCACGTCAAGGGTTTGGCTCAATGCGCTGGCAATGGATGCTGCGGTATACGCCACCATCCCAACCAGCAGCACTGGGCGGCGACCATAGCGGTCCGACAAGGGTCCCCAGACCAGTTGAGACAGGCCAAAGGCCAGCAACAGGGCGCTGAGCGTCAGCTGCGATTGCGAGGCGTTGGCTCCAAAGCCCTCGGTGATGGCGGGCAGTGCGGGCAGGTACAGGTCGGTGGTGACGGGTTGCAAGCCGAGCAGCAGGGACAGGATCAGCACGATCAACGAGGGTGACATGCGGGTAGGGGTGTTCATGTCATCGACCTCTTAAAAACAGCGCATCCAGATCGCGCATGCTCATTTGTCGCCATGTTGGCCGACCGTGGTTGCATTGGTCGGAGCGCTCGGTTTCTTCCATCTGGCGCAGCAGGGCGTTCATTTCGGTCAGCGTGAGCTGCCGGTTGGCGCGCACGGCGCCGTGGCAGGCCATGGTGGCCAGGATCTCGTTTTGTGCGCGCTGCACCACGGTGCTGGCGTCGTGCTGGTTGAGCTCAGCCAGCACGCTACGCGCCAGCTCCACCGCATCGCCTTGCGCCAGGCTGGTGGGCACTGCGCGCACGGCCAGGGTCTTGGCCGACAGGGGGGCAATTTCCAGACCCAGCTGTGCCAGGGCTTCGCAAGCGCTCTCAGCAGTAGCCACTTCGGTAGGGGTGGCTGCAAACGTGGCAGGTATCAGCAGGGGCTGGCTGGCAATGGTGCCGGCATCAGCGCCCAGCTGCTGTTTAAGTTTTTCGTAAACGATGCGCTCATGGGCGGCGTGCATGTCGACGATCACCATGCCTTGCGCGTTTTGCGCCAGGATGTACACGCCGTGCAGCTGAGCGATGGCGCGGCCAAGGGGCCAAGTGTGCTCTCCGTTTTTGGCCTCTTCTTCGTAGGAGTGCTCGCCTGCAGGCGAGGCCATCTCGGACGGTGGGGCGGTCACCCAAACAGGACTTGTTTCATGTGCCGCGTGGTGAGGCTGTTGGGTGGTGTCAGGGGCTGCGTTCGTGCCAGTGGTGGGAGCTGGTGTCCACAAAGCCTTCAAGTCCACCATCGCGCGTTCGGCATCGACACGCGGTCGTGTCTCCAGCCCGATGGTGCCTTGGCGCCAGCTGGCCGAATCGGGCAAAGCTTGGGCGGTTGGAGGGGTTTGCAGCTCGAGCTTGTCATCAGCAGTTGCCGCCAGGGCGTGGGAGCGCGGTACGGCCAACGCTTGGTCAATGGCATGGCGCACGGCCTGATGCACCTCGCGGCTGTCGCGAAAACGCACTTCGATCTTGGTCGGGTGCACGTTCACATCCACCAGCGTCGGGTCGATCTGGATGAACAGGGCGTAGGCCGGCTGTTTGTGGCCGTGCAACACGTCTTCATAAGCGCTGCGCGCGCCGTGCATGACCACCTTGTCGCGCACAAAGCGCCCGTTCACGTAGGCAAACTGATGGTCCGGGCGCGAGCGGGCGGCATCGGGCGTGCCGGCGCGGCCGAGGATGTGCATGGGCCCGACGTGAAAGTCCACCGCAATCGACTGCGCCACGAACTCGTTGCCCAGCACGTCCGCCAGGCGCTGCTCCAGTCCGGCATGTCCGGGGTGCACACGCCAATGTTCGACCAACTTGCCTTCATGCCAGATGGCAAAGCTCACATTAGGGCGAGCCAAAGCATGGCGACGAACAGCCTCGATGCAGTGCGCAAGCTCGGTGCTGTCACTTTTAAGAAATTTGCGCCGTGCGGGAGTAGAGAAAAACAGTTCTTTGACCTCGACCGTGGTGCCCACGGCGCGTGGGGCTGGGCGCACTTCGCCAGTGCGGCCGTCCAGCGCAAAAGCGTTGGGTTGCCCGTCCACGCGCGAGAGCAGGGTCAGCTCGGACACCGAGTTGATGGCGGCCAGGGCCTCGCCCCGAAAGCCCATGGTCATGACCGACTCGAGGTCATGCAGGTTGCCGATCTTGCTGGTGGCGTGGCGTTTGAGGGCGGTGGCCAGTTCATCGGGCGCGATGCCGCTACCGTCATCTTCCACTGCAATCAGGCGGGTACCACCACCGAGCAGGCGCAGGGTGATGTTCTGCGCGCCTGCGTCCAGCGCGTTGTCCACCAATTCGCGCACAACAGAGGCGGGGCGCTCCACCACCTCGCCAGCGGCGATTTGGCTGATCAGTTCATCGGGAAGCTCACGGATGGGGCGGCGGGTGGAGGAGGGACTTGCATTCACAGAGCAATTTTAGGGCTTGCGGGCTTTGAACCGTTCAGGGCTTCATCATCAGCAACAGGGATAATCCAGCCCCATGGATATCTTGCTGCAACTGATGGACTTTGTGCTGCACGTGGACGTGCACCTGCGTGACTTCGTGGCCCAGTACGGCAACTGGGTGTACGCGCTCTTGTTTTTGATCGTGTTTGTCGAAACCGGTCTGGTCGTGATGCCTTTTTTGCCGGGCGACTCGTTGCTGTTCATTGTGGGTGCGCTCTGTGGCGCCGAGCTCATGAGCCTGCCGGTGGCCATGGGTGTATTGATCGCTGCAGCCTTGATAGGCGATCAGACCAATTACACGATCGGGCGCTACCTGGGGCCCAAGGTCTTTCAGTGGGAAGACTCGCGGTTTTTCAACCGTGCTGCCTTTGATAAAGCCCACGCTTTTTACGAGCAGTACGGCGGCATCACGATCGTGCTGGCGCGCTTCATGCCCTTCATTCGCACGTTTGTTCCTTTTGTGGCCGGTGTGGCGGCCATGACGCGCAGCAAATTCACGGCTTACAACGTGATCGGCGGATTGATTTGGGTGGTGGGGCTGCTGCTGGCGGGGTATTTTTTTGGCAACCTGCCCTTTGTGCAAACGCACCTGAGCAAGATCATCTGGGCTTTGGTGCTGGTGCCCGGTTTGATGGCGCTGGTCGGCGCCTGGCGCACGCGCCAGGCTTGACCTCGTTTTAAAACGCCAGTGTCTCGCCCGCTGTGGGTGGCTGGCAACCCTGGCGGCTGCAGTTGATGGCAGCGGCGGCCATGGCCAGGCGCAAGGTTTGCGCAACGCGCTGGGCTGCAGGGCTGTCGTCCGTGGCCCAGTCAGCCAGGCAATTGCCCCAGAACGTGTCGCCGGCACCGACGGTGTCGATCACCTGCACACGGGGAACAGGGCTTTGGGCCTGAGCACCCTCCATGTCGAGCCAGGCACCATCGCCACCAAAAGTCAGCGCCAGGCGTTCAATGCCTTTGGCATGCAGTTGCCGGGACAGTTCAGGCGCACGTGCCAATGTGGCGTGGCCATACCCCAGGGTCTCCAAATCTTCATCACTGGCTTTGAGCCAATGGGCGCGCAGCATGACTTGTTCGACCGCTTGCACATAACTGGTCAGGTCGGGTGCGACCACGGGGCGCAGATTCACGTCCACGCTGATGGTCCAGCCCATGGCGCGGGCACCGTCCAGAATGGCCAGCACTTTTTCGTGTTCCGGCGGAATCAGCAGCAAGGAGCCGGTGTGCAAGATGCCAGGTGCGCGCTTGGACAGGGCATCGAGCACGCCTTGCACGGTGTAGTCACGGTCGGCAATGCCTTCGCGGTAAAAGCCATAGCTGGGTTGACCGTTGGTCAGTTGCACCACAGCCAAGGAGGTGGGTTGGCGGCTTTGCCCGCCAATCAGTGTCACACCGTCTTTTTGCAGCAAAGCGGCCAGGCTTTGACCAAAGCGGTCCACAGACAGCGGGTTCAGGTAAGCCACTTGCGCGCCGCGCAGTGCGGCAGCCCGTGCCATGTTGTAAGGGCTGCCACCCATGAGGGGGCGCAGTTGCCCGTCGGGCTGCGCGATGCAGTCCATCAGGGCTTCACCCAACACCGCCAAATGCAATTTCATGGTGTTCACTTCTTAAGCAGGTGTTTGCGACGCAAGACATCGATCCACACCGCGATGATCACCACCGCACCGATGGCCATCATTTGTTTGAACTGCGAAATCTCCAAGAGGTTCATGCCGTTTCTCACCATGGTGATCAAGATGGCCCCGAGCAAACTGCCCCAAATAGAACCACGTCCGCCAAACAAAGAGGTGCCGCCCAAAATGACAGCCGCAATCGCATCGAGTTCGAACATTTGGGCCATCTTGCCGCTGGACGAATCCATACGGGCCATCAGCACAATCGCGCCCAGCGCGCAGCTCAGGCCTGAGACGACATACACGCCCAGCT
>JALRIL010000150.1 GCA_023255445.1 Limnohabitans sp.
TACAAGGTCATCCTGATCAACAGCAACCCCGCCACGATCATGACCGACCCGGCCACGGCCGACGTCACCTACATTGAGCCCATCACCTGGCAGACGGTCGAAAAGATCATCGCCAAAGAACGCCCCGATGCCATTTTGCCCACCATGGGCGGCCAGACCGCGCTGAACTGCGCGTTGGACCTGTGGCACAACGGCGTGCTGGGTAAGTACAAGGTTGAGCTGATCGGCGCCACGCCCGAAGCCATCGACAAGGCTGAAGACCGCCTCAAGTTCAAGGATGCCATGACCAAGATTGGTCTGGGATCTGCCCGCTCGGGCATTGCCCACAGCATGGACGAGGCCTGGGAAGTGCAAAAGTACGTGGGCTTTCCCACCGTCATTCGTCCCAGCTTCACGCTGGGCGGCACCGGTGGTGGCATCGCCTACAACGCTGAAGAGTTCGAGACCATCTGCAAGCGCGGTCTGGAAGCTTCGCCCACCAACGAGCTCCTGATTGAAGAATCGCTCGTAGGCTGGAAAGAGTATGAGATGGAAGTGGTCCGCGACAAAAAGGACAATTGCATCATCGTCTGCTCGATCGAAAACCTGGACCCCATGGGCGTGCACACCGGTGACTCCATCACTGTAGCCCCCGCCCAGACCCTGACCGACAAGGAATACCAGATCATGCGTAACGCCTCGCTGGCGGTGTTGCGTGAGATCGGTGTGGATACGGGCGGCTCTAACGTTCAATTCTCCATCAACCCCAAAGACGGTCGCATGATCGTCATCGAGATGAACCCGCGTGTGTCGCGTTCGTCTGCGCTGGCCTCCAAGGCCACAGGTTTCCCGATCGCCAAGGTGGCCGCCAAGCTGGCCGTGGGCTACACGCTCGACGAGCTGCGCAACGACATCACTGGCGGTGCCACGCCTGCATCCTTTGAACCCTCTATCGACTACGTGGTCACCAAAATCCCGCGTTTCGCCTTCGAGAAGTTCCCCACCGCCGACAACCGCCTGACCACCCAGATGAAGTCGGTGGGCGAAGTGATGGCCATGGGCCGCACCTTCCAGGAGTCCTTCCAGAAAGCCCTGCGCGGCCTGGAAGTGGGTGTGGACGGCATGAACGAAAAAACCCAGGACCGCGAAGTGCTCGAAAAAGAGCTTGGCACGCCCGGCCCCGAGCGCATCTGGTACGTGGGCGATGCCTTTGCCGCCGGCTGGACGCTCGAAGAGGTCCACGCGCTCACCAAAATTGATCTGTGGTTCCTGGTGCAGATCGAAGAGATCGTGCGCATTGAACTTGAACTGGAAAAGAACTCTCTGGCTGACTTGTCGGCTGACGAGTTGCGCACGCTCAAGAAAAAAGGCTTCTCGGATCGTCGCTTGGCCAAGCTGCTCAAGAGCAGCGAGGGCGAGGTGCGTGTGCGTCGCCATGCGCTGAACATTCGCCCCGTGTACAAGCGCGTGGACACCTGCGCAGCCGAGTTCTCCACCGACACGGCCTACATGTACTCCAGCTACGACGAAGAGTGCGAGGCTGAACCCACCGACAAGAAAAAGATCATGGTGCTCGGTGGTGGCCCGAACCGTATCGGCCAGGGTATCGAGTTTGACTACTGCTGTGTTCACGCCGCCTTGGCCATGCGCGAAGACGGCTACGAAACCATCATGGTCAACTGCAACCCCGAGACTGTGTCTACGGACTACGACACCTCGGATCGCCTGTACTTCGAACCGCTGACGCTCGAAGACGTCCTCGAAATCGTCGACAAGGAAAAGCCCACAGGGGTCATTGTGCAATACGGCGGCCAGACCCCGCTGAAGCTGGCGCTCGGCCTGGAGGCTGCTGGCGTGCCCATCATCGGCACCAGCCCCGACATGATCGACGCCGCCGAAGACCGCGAACGTTTCCAGAAATTGTTGCACGAACTGGGCCTGCGTCAGCCGCCCAATGCCACCGCCCGCACCGAAACCGAAGCATTGGAAAAAGCCGCTGAACTGGGCTACCCCTTGGTCGTGCGCCCCAGCTATGTGCTGGGGGGGCGCGCCATGGAAATCGTGCACGAACAGCGCGATCTGGAGCGCTACATGCGCGAAGCCGTCAAGGTGTCCAACGATTCGCCTGTGCTGCTGGACCGCTTCCTGAACGATGCCATCGAGTGTGATGTGGATTGCCTGCGCGACCCTGAAGGCAAGACTTTCATTGGTGGCGTGATGGAACACATTGAGCAAGCCGGTGTACACAGCGGTGACTCCGCT
The DNA here is from genome assembly GCA_023255445.1 of Limnohabitans sp. GTDB lineage: Bacteria > Pseudomonadota > Gammaproteobacteria > Burkholderiales > Burkholderiaceae_C > Limnohabitans_A. The sequence continues at coordinate 2,242 of JALRIL010000150.1, forward strand.
TGTTCGCTGCCGCCGTATTCGCTGTCCGCTGAGACCGTTGCCGAGCTCAAGCGCCAGTCGGCCGCCATGGCCGGCGCGCTGAATGTGGTGGGTCTGATGAACGTTCAGTTCGCCATTCAGAACGTGGATGGCAAAGACGTCATTTACGTGCTTGAGGTCAACCCGCGTGCTTCGCGCACCGTGCCTTATGTGTCCAAGGCCACCGGCATCCAGCTGGCCAAGGTTGCAGCACGCTGCATGGCTGGCCAGACTTTGGCTCAGCAAGGCATCACCAAGGAAGTCACGCCGCCTTACTTCAGCGTCAAGGAAGCCGTGTTCCCCTTCGTCAAGTTCCCGGGTGTGGACACCATCCTCGGCCCCGAGATGAAGTCCACCGGCGAGGTGATGGGCGTCGGTAAGACCTTTGGTGAGGCCTTCGTCAAGAGTCAGATGGGTGCAGGCACCAAGCTGCCTCGTCCTTTCAATGCTGACGGTACACCCGCTGGCAAAGTGTTCATCTCCGTCAAGCCCAGCGACAAAGCGCGAGCCGTCGAGGTGGCCCGCGAACTGGCGCAGCAAGGCTTCAAGTTGATCGCCACCAAGGGCACGGCCGCAGCCATCACGGCCGCTGGCATTGACTGCGAACCCGTGAACAAGGTGACTGAAGGCCGCCCGCACATTGTGGACATGCTCAAGAACAATGAAGTGGTGATGGTGATCAACACCGTGGAAGAGCGTCGCAACGCGATTGCCGATTCGCGCCATATCCGTACCACCGCCTTGCTCAACCGCGTGACCACCTTCACCACCATCGCTGGTGCTGAAGCGGCCGTGGAAGGCATGAAGAGCATGAACAGCCTGGACGTCATCTCCGTGCAGGAAATGCATGCCCAGCTCGCTGCGTAAGAAACCCCAACACCATGGCCACCATTCCCATCACCAAACGCGGTGCAGAAAAGCTCAAAGATGAGCTGCACCGCCTCAAAACCGTTGACCGTCCTGCCGTGATCCAGGCGATTGCCGAAGCACGCGCTCAGGGCGACCTGAGCGAGAACGCCGAGTACGAAGCCGCCAAAGACCGTCAGGGCTTTATTGAAGGCCGTATCCAGGAAGTGGAAGGCAAGCTGTCGGTGGCGCAGGTGATCGATCCGTCATCTCTGGATGCCGGCGGCCGTGTGGTGTTTGGCGCGACGGTGGAGCTCGAAGACGAAGACTCTGGCGATGCAGTCAAATACCAGATCGTGGGTGAAGACGAAGCCGACCTTAAGCTGGGCCTGATCAATATCAGTAGCCCGATTGCCCGTGCCTTGATCGGCAAGGAAGAGGGCGATGTGGCGGTGGTGCAGGCTCCTGGGGGCGAACGTCGCTACGAAATTGTGGCTGTGCACTACATCTAGATCACACGCGCTGCGGTGACCTGGCGGGTTTACTCCCGCCAGTGTTGCTCGACCCAGTGGGTGGGCTTGATGAAGCGAAAACGACGGTTGCGCTTGCCAGCCAAAGCGTCGGGTGGGTTGCACTCACCATGAAAAATCACAATGCGCGCATCTTTGGGGATGCTTGGTTCGGTCCAGTAGTTGGTGGGCCAGCGCGGAATGCTGTGGTACTTGAAGCTGGGGCACCAGGCGGCGGGCCAGTACTGCAATTTGCCTTGCTTGTGCAGCACATCCGACAAGTAAGCTTGTTCGTTACGGAACTGCTGGCGAACGGTTTCGAAGTTTTCCCGGAAATAGGACAGCACCTCAGGGTGTGCCCCCAGTTCAAAACGATAGACCGATGAGTTGCCAGTGACGCGCCACGGACGCTTGTAATCGTGAATGATCAGGAATTCGCCGGGCTGAGTGAAAAAGTCATCCAGAGACCCCACGACCACGACATCAATGTCCAAAAACAAGGCGGTGCCTTTGAGGCCGTGCAGGTCTTTGGCGAATGTGACCAGCTTGGTCCATCCACGCTCCGGAATACCGGCAGGCAAGTCCAGCGGCGGGATGGGCAAACAACGGACTTCAGGGCGAATGCCCTGTGCATCATCCGTCAGGCACACCATCTGGAAGTCCAGATGCAGGTGACGCTTGACCATGCCATAAAGTCTATTGACGTATTCGGGACCGTATTTGGTGCCCCATTTCATGCAAATGACGTAGCGTGAAGTCTGGTTGCTGTCCATGGGTGATTGCTGGTCCCGGGTTCAATGCCACGCTTTTAAACGGAGCGTTTTTTAACTGATTTCTGTTTGGGCTTGGCGCGTTTGATGATGCCGCCGGCCGTCAGACGCTGGTTGCCCAGCACCTTGACGTGCTTGACTTCGGGCTTTTGTCCACCACGTTTGCTGAATTTGAGCACCTTGTACTCGCGCGGACCAGGCATGCGATCTTCGTCCACGGCTTTTTCTTTTTTAGGCTGCGGACGCCAGAGCACCAGCAGTTTGCCGATGTGCTGAATGGGGGCAGCGTTGAGCTGGTCGGCCAGCTGCATGAACATATCTTCGCGGGCAGCGCGGTCATCGCCGAGGACGCGGATCTTGATCAGCCCATGGGCGTTGAGTGCGGAATTGGCTTCCTTGACCACGGCGGCAGTCAATCCGTCGTTCCCCACCATGACCACGGGGTCGAGGTGGTGCGCTTCGGCGCGATAAACCTTGCGCTCGGCAGGAGTGAGTTGAATTTGAGGCATACCGGTATTATCCCAGCTTGGACACCACACAATGAAAATCAACACAAAAAGCAAAAAGGTCAACAAGGCGTGGCTCAATGACCATGTCAACGACCCGTACGTCAAGCAGGCCCACAAAGAGGGATACAGGGCACGTGCGGCCTACAAACTCAAAGAGATCGACGACAGCCTGGGGCTGATTCGACCTGGTCACCAAGTCGTAGACCTCGGATCGGCGCCCGGCGCCTGGAGTCAGTATGTCCGTCGAAAGCTTTCACCGCAAGGGGCTGCGGCGGGCGAGCTCAACGGCACCATCATTGCCATCGACCTGTTGCCGATGGAGCCCATTGAGGGTGTGCAGTTCCTGCAAGGCGATTTTCGCGAAGAGGTTGTCCTGGAGCAGCTTGAAGCGTTGGTAGGTGGGCGCAAGCTTGATGTGGTGGTCTCGGACATGGCGCCCAACTTGTCGGGTGTAGAGAATGTGGATGCGGCCCGCATCAGTCACCTGATTGAATTGGCGGTCGATTTTGCCCAGCACCACCTCAAGCCTGAGGGGGCTTTGGTGACCAAAGTCTTTCACGGCTCTGGTTACAGCCAGCTGGTGCAGCTGTTCAAAGATACCTTCAAGGTGGTCAAGGCCATCAAGCCCAAAGCCTCGCGGGACCGCTCATCCGAGACTTTTTTGGTGGGTTTGAGCCTGAAAACCCCCAAAACTTAAGGTGAAGCCAGTTTGGATCGGTCATGGCATCGAAACTGGTGCCTAAAATGTCACAAAAGCATATTGCTGGATTGGAGCTACGTCTTGAATAACCAATGGTTCTCGAAAATTGCCGTCTGGATGGTGATCGCCATGGTGCTGTTCACTGTGTTCAAGCAGTTCGACAGCCGCACCACGGCCGGTGCAGGCTATGTAGCCTACTCTGACTTCCTCGACGAGGTCAGATCCAATCGCATCAAATCGGCCACCATTCAGGAAGGTCAGACCGGAACCGAGATCGTGGCCATCACCACGGATGATCGCCGTATCCGTACCACCGCCACCTACATGGACCGTGGCCTGGTCGGGGACCTGATCAACAACGATGTCAAGTTTGACGTCAAGCCGCGTGAAGAAGGTTCACTGCTCATGACCTTGCTGGTCAGCTGGGGGCCCATGCTTCTGCTGATTGGTGTGTGGGTGTACTTCATGCGCCAGATGCAGGGCGGGGGCAAAGGCGGGGCGTTCAGCTTTGGCAAGTCCAAGGCCCGCATGCTCGACGAGAACAACAATCAGGTCACATTTGCCGATGTGGCGGGCTGCGATGAGGCCAAGGAAGAGGTCAAGGAAGTGGTGGACTTCCTGAAAGACCCACAAAAATTCCAAAAGCTGGGGGGCCGAATTCCTCGCGGCCTCCTGTTGGTCGGGCCTCCAGGTACCGGCAAGACGCTGCTGGCCAAATCGATTGCTGGTGAAGCCAAGGTACCTTTCTTCAGCATTTCCGGCTCGGACTTTGTCGAAATGTTTGTGGGCGTGGGTGCAGCCCGCGTGCGGGACATGTTCGAAAACGCGAAGAAGAACTCGCCTTGCATCATCTTCATCGACGAAATCGATGCGGTGGGCCGTCAGCGTGGTGCGGGCTTGGGCGGTGGTAATGACGAGCGTGAGCAGACCCTCAACCAGATGCTGGTCGAGATGGATGGTTTTGAAACCAATCTCGGCGTGATCGTGGTGGCTGCGACCAACCGTCCGGACATTTTGGATGCTGCCTTGTTGCGCCCCGGCCGTTTTGACCGGCAGGTGTACGTGACCTTGCCCGATATTCGTGGCCGCGAACAGATTTTGAATGTGCACATGCGCAAGGTACCGATCGGGACCGATGTGAGTGCTGAGATCATTGCCCGGGGTACGCCTGGCATGAGCGGTGCCGACCTGGCCAATCTCTGTAACGAAGCGGCCCTCATGGCTGCACGTCGCAATGCCCGCGTGGTGGAAATGCAGGACTTTGAGAAGGCCAAGGACAAAATCCTCATGGGCCCTGAGCGCAAGAGCATGGTCATGCCAGAGGAAGAGCGTCGTAACACCGCCTACCACGAGGCTGGACACGCCCTGATTGGCAAGCTGCTGCCCAAATGTGATCCGGTGCACAAGGTCACGATCATCCCTCGCGGTCGTGCGCTGGGGGTGACCATGAGCCTGCCCGAAAAAGACCGCTACAGCTACGACCGCGAATACATGCTCAACCAAATCAGCATGTTGTTCGGTGGCCGTATTGCCGAAGAGGTCTTCATGAACCAGATGACCACGGGCGCTTCCAACGATTTCGAGCGTGCCACCTCGATTGCCCGTGACATGGTCATGCGCTATGGCATGACCGATGCGCTGGGCCCGATGGTTTACGCCGAAAACGAAGGTGAAGTGTTTCTGGGTCGCTCGGTCACCAAGACGACTCACATGAGCGAGCAGACCATGCAAAAAGTCGATGCTGAAGTGCGCCGCATCATTGACGAACAGTACGGTTTGGCCCGTCGCCTGATCGAAGAGCACAGCGACAAGATGCACGCCATGGCCAAGGCCTTGCTGGACTGGGAAACGATCGACACCGAGCAGCTCGACGACATCATGGCGGGTCGTGAGCCTCGTCCGCCCAAAGACTGGACTCCGCGTACACCCTCCTCGGGTGGTGGCGGTCAGGGCGGAACCCCTGCTGTTCGCCCGGATGCAGCGCCTACCGCAGCATGATTGACGGTATGGGCATGACCCATGATCACGGGGCTTCGGCCCCGTTTTTCTTTGCAACGCCATGAACAACACCGTCTGGATCACACGCCGCTTTGAAATTGATCTGACTGAACCCAAGGTGATGGGTATCGTCAACCTGACGCCTGACTCGTTTTCGGACGGTGGCGCTTACAACGCGCCGGACCAGGCGCTTCGTCACGCCGAGAAGCTGGTGAGAGAAGGTGCGGCCATGCTCGATCTGGGGGCTGAATCAACTCGGCCTGGGGCACCCCCTGTGTCCTTGGTGCAGGAGCTGGCTCGGCTGGAGCCTGTCGTCAAGGAGCTGGTGCGCTGGAATGTGCCTTTGTCGATCGACACCTACAAGCCCGAAGTGATGCAGGCAGCCTTAAGCTGGGGCGCGGATGTGATCAACGATGTCTGGGCCTTGCGACAGCCGGGGGGGTGGGAGGTACTGCGGGCCGAACCCCGCGCCGGCGTGTGTCTGATGCACATGCACCGGGAGCCTGGCTCCATGCAGGTGCAGCCCATGCAAGGCGATGTGCTGGCGCAGGTGCAGACCTTTTTTACCCAGGCTTTGGCGCAGGCGGCTCAACACGGCGTACAGCGACAGCGGATTGTGCTGGATCCTGGCATTGGTTTTGGCAAAACCGTGGCGCAAAACCTCACGCTCTTGCGTGAACATGCGCACCTTCAAGGTTTCGGTTGCCCGACATTGGTGGGCTGGTCGCGCAAGTCTACATTGGGGGCTGTGCTGGCCGAACGTGTCATGCATGGCCAGGTGCCTGAGCCGCAGGATCGGGTGCAGGCCAGCGTTGCTGCGGCCCTGCTCAGCGTGGAGCGAGGTGCACGTGTGGTGCGCGTGCATGATGTAGCACCCACGGTGCAGGCCCTGGCCCTGTGGTCGGCACTGCAAGGTCATTAAAATCAGAACAACATCAAAACAGGAATCATCATGGCGCGTCGTTACTTTGGCACCGATGGCATTCGTGGGACAGTCGGCCAAAGCCCCATTACTCCGGACTTTGTCCTTCGGTTGGCCCATGCGGTGGGTCGTGTGCTCAAGCGCCACGAAAAACACCCCACAGTCCTGATCGGCAAGGACACACGCATTTCGGGCTACATGCTGGAGAGCGCACTGGAGTCCGGCTTCAATTCAGCAGGAGTGGATGTGGTCCTGCTGGGACCGGTGCCAACGCCGGCTGTGGCTTACTTGACACGCGCGCAACGTGCATCGCTGGGCGTGGTGATAAGCGCCAGCCACAACCCTTACGAAGACAACGGCATCAAGTTCTTCAGCGCCCAGGGCACCAAGCTGCCTGATGACTGGGAGCTGGATGTGGAAGCGGCGCTTGATGAGGCGCCGGTGTGGGTCGATGCGGCCCAGTTAGGCAAGACGCGACGACTCGATGATGCCGCAGGACGTTACATCGAGTTTTGCAAAAGCACATTCCCTAACCAGCTTTCGTTGCACGGTCTGAAGATTGTGGTTGATGCTGCGCACGGTGCGGCTTATCACATCGCCCCCAAAGTGTTCCACGAGCTTGGAGCTGATGTGGTGGCTATTGGGTGCACACCAGATGGCTTGAACATCAACAAGGGCGTGGGTGCCACACACCCACAAGCGCTGGTCGAGGCGGTCAAGGTCCATGGGGCCGATCTGGGCGTGGCGCTGGACGGGGATGCGGATCGCTTGCAGCTGGTGGATGCGCAAGGGCGGCTCTATAACGGTGATGAGCTGCTATACCTGATGGTGCGTGAGCGCCTCGCTCGAGGTGAGCAGGTGCCCGGTGCCGTGGGAACATTGATGACCAATATGGCCGTCGAAGTGGCCTTGCGCGGTTTGGGTGTGTCTTTTGAGCGCGCCAAGGTGGGTGACCGCTACGTCCTCGAAGTCCTTTCAGAGCGTGGCTGGCTGCTCGGGGGTGAAGGTTCTGGCCATTTGCTGGTGCTGGACAAGCACACCACAGGCGATGGACTGGTCAGTGCCCTGCAAGTACTGAGCGCCTGTGTGGCCAGCGGCAAGACCATGGCGCAATTGCTGGATGGCGTGACCTTGTTCCCGCAAACCCTGATCAATGTGCGCCTTCAGCCCGGTTTTGACTGGAAAAGCCATGCTCCCATGCAGCACGCGACCCGCGAGGTGGAAGCCGAACTTGGCCAGGACGGACGGGTGCTGATTCGCGCCAGTGGCACCGAACCCTTGGTGCGTGTGATGGTGGAAGCGCGCGATGCGTCCAAAGCGCAAGCCTGCGCCGAGCGTATCGCAGCCACCTTGAAGGCTTGATATCGCTTTAGTAGATCAGGCGGTCAGGCTTGACCTCCTGCAGGATGGTGGTGGCGATTTCTTCAATGGACTTCGTTGTGGTCGACAGCCAGCGAATGCCTGAGCGGCGCATCATGGCTTCGGCCTCGGCCACCTCGTGGCGACAGTTTTGCAAGCTGGCATAACGCGAGTTGGGGCGCCGCTCGGTGCGGATCTCGGATAAACGCTCGGGCTGGATGGTCAGGCCAAAGATCTTCTTGCGATAGGGCACCAGTGCCGGGGGCAGTTGGCTGCGCTCGAAGTCTTCGGGGATGAGTGGGTAGTTGGCTGCCTTGAGGCCATGCTGCATGGCCAGATACAGACTGGTGGGTGTTTTGCCGCTGCGGCTCACGCCCACCAAGATCACGTCAGAGCTCTCCAAGTCGCGGTGGCTTTGTCCATCGTCGTGAGCCAGTGAGAAGTTAATGGCTTCGATGCGGTCGTGGTAGGCCTTGCTCTTGGACGCGTCGGAGAAGCGGCCCACCCGGTGGTTGGACTTGATGCCCAGTTCGGCCTCCAGCGGTTCCACGAAGGTACCGAACATGTCCATGAGCATGCCCTCATCGCAATGCTCTCGCAGGACGGCCAATACCTC
>JALRIL010000189.1 GCA_023255445.1 Limnohabitans sp.
GAGCGTCTGGTCGAACTGAACCTGGCCGCTGGCAAAGCCGCTGTGGGCGAGTCTTTCAGCAACGCCCAAGGCCTGCTGTCTGCCAAGAACCCCCAGGAACTGATGGCCGCTCAAGCCGCTCTGGTGCAGCCCGCTTTCGAAAAGTCTGTGTCCTACGGCCGTCATGTGTATGACATCGTCTCTGGCACCGGCGCTGACCTGGCCAAGGCTGTCGAGTCCAAGCTGGCCGAAGGCCAGGAAGCTGTGCAAGCTCTGGTGGACAACAACCTGAAAAACGCTCCCGCCGGTTCCGAAGCTGCTGTGGCCATGATCAAGAACGCCATGGAAGCCAGCCAGAACGCTGCCGAGACCCTGAAAAAAGTGGCCAAGCAAGCTGCTGACAACGCCGAAGCCAGCCTGAAGGCTGCTTCTGGTCAAGCCGAAGCTGCTGTCAAGTCCGCCATGTCCAAGGCCAAAGCCAAGGCCTGAGCTTGACGCAGGTCGCCCCCACAGGGCGGCCAGACAACGCTAAAAAAGCGCCCCAGCCGTCAGGCTTGGGCGCTTTTTGTTTTGGGGGCCGTCAAGGGGCGTCGTGGATCACGGGGCCCCGAGTATGGCTCCAGGCGCTGCCCATGGAAGCGACCATCACCAAAGCCATGGCCAGCAGTTGCAGCCCGCTCAGTTGCTCGCCCAGCACCATCCAGCCGGCCACAGCGCCAGTGGCGGGTTCCAGACTGAGCAGGATGCTGAAGGTCTGCTTGGGCAGGTGACGCAGGGCGTACATCTCCAGGCTGTACGGTATGGCGCTGGACAGCAGCGCCACCGCCAGGCCTGAGACCAGCAAGGTGCTGTCGAGCAAGGCGGTGCCTGCCTCGGCGATGCCGAAAGGCGTGACGGCGGCGGCCGCAAACAGCATACCCATGGGGGTGGCCATGGCGCCAAAACGCTTGGACACGCGTTGGCCAAACACGATGTACAACGCCCAGCAGCCGCCCGCGGCCAAGGCAAACCCCACCCCCACCAGATCCAGCGCGGTGCTGTCCAGTCCGGGCAGGGGCAACAACAGGGCCAGCCCCGAGATGGCCAGCAGCACCCATAGTCCGTCGAGCCAGCGGCGTGAACTCCAGATGGCCACAGCCAGGGGGCCGGAAAACTCGATGGCAATCGCAAGACCAAAAGGAATGGTCTTGATGGCGTTGTAGAACAGCAGGTTCATGGTGCCCAGCGTCAGCCCGTAGGCGGCCAGGGCCGGCCAGTCGCTGCGCTGCCAGCTGCGGCGCCAGGGGCGCCAAAGCAGCATCAACAGGGCGGTGGCAAACACCAGGCGAAAAGTGGTGGTGCCCGCTGCGCCCACCAGCGGGAACAGACTTTTGGCAAACGAAGTGCCCAGCGACAGGGACACCAGCGAACCCATGAGGGCCGATACAGCAAGAAAGGGAAAGCCCAAAGGCGCACTCCACAAGGGGTATGAAGACCCGATCTTAGCGCCGCATACAATGGCGGATTGGTCTGCAGTGCCTCGCCTGGCGAGCTGCGCTGCAGCAAACAACACCTCAAATTTTCAGGAGAACCCCATGTTCATTTCTTCCGCATTTGCCCAGACCGCTTCTGCCGCTGGCAGCACCCAAAGCACGCTCATGAGCATGCTGCCGCTGGTGCTGATGTTTGTGGTGCTCTACTTTGTGATGATTCGCCCCCAAATGAAAAAGCAAAAAGAGCACAAGGCCATGATCGAAGCCCTGGCCAAGGGTGACGAAGTGGTCACCGCCGGCGGCATGCTGGGCAAAGTCAGCAAGCTGGGCGAGGCCTACATCGGTGTGGAGCTGGCCGCTGGCGTGGAAGTGCAGCTGCAGCGCTCTGCTGTGGTGCAGGTGCTGCCCAAGGGCACCCTCAAGTAATTTGTAGCCACCTGTTTACCCTGTTGCACGCGATCTTGCTATGAACCGTTACCCGGTATGGAAGTACGCGATCATCGTGATCGCGTTGCTCTTGGGGGCCATTTACACGCTGCCCAACTTTTTTGGAGAGGCACCTGCCGTGCAGGTGTCCACGGCCAAGGCCACGCTCAAGGTGGACACCACCACCCTGAGCAAGGTGGAGTCGGCCTTGCAGGCCGCTGGCCTGACGCCGCAGAACTTGTCGTTGGAGGGCACTTCGATCCGTGCCCGCTTTGCCAACACGGACGACCAGCTCAAGGCCAAGGACGCCATTCAAAAGGCGTTGGTACCCGACCCGGCCGACCCGCCCTATATCGTGGCCCTGAACCTGGTCTCGCGCTCACCCGCGTGGCTGTCGGCGCTCAATGCCTCGCCCATGTACCTGGGCTTGGACTTGCGCGGTGGCGTGCACTTCATGCTGCAGGTGGACATGCAGGCGGCGCTGACCAAGCGTGCCGAGTCGCTGGCCGGTGACCTGCGCACCACGCTGCGCGAAAAAGACATTCGCCATGGAGGCATCAACCGCGATGGCCAGTCCATCGAGATCCGTCTGCGCGATGCGCAGCAGCTCGACGCGACGCAAAACCTGCTGGTGGACCGCTTCCCCGAATTGCAGGCTGCGGTGTCCGGACAAGGCGCCGAAACGCGCTTGCTGGCCACCATCAAGCCCGAAGCTGCACGCAAGATTCAGGAGCAGGCGCTCAAGCAAAACATCACCACGCTGCACAATCGGATCAATGAACTGGGTGTGGCCGAGCCGGTGATTCAGCAACAAGGCCTGGACCGCATCGTGGTGCAGTTGCCGGGTGTGCAGGACACCGCCAAGGCCAAGGACATTCTGGGTCGTACCGCCACGCTGGAAGTGCGTATGGTGGACGAGAGCGCCGAAGCGCGGGCCGCCGAGCAGGGTGCAGGCCTGGTGCCTTTTGGCTCCGAGCGTTACCTAGAGCGCAATGCGCTGGCGCTGATTGTCAAAAAACAAGTGGTGCTGACCGGCGACAACCTGACCGATGCCCAGCCTGGCTTTGACAGCCAGACCCAGGAGCCGGTGGTCAACCTGACGCTGGACGCCAAAGGCGCCCGTATCTTCCGCGATGTGACGCGCGAGAACGTGGGCAAACGCATGGCCATCATCCTGTTCGAAAAGGGCAAGGGCGAGGTAGTGACAGCTCCTGTGATCCGTTCCGAAATTGGTGGCGGTCGCGTGCAGATTTCCGGGCGCATGACCACGATGGAAGCCAACGACACCGCGCTGCTGCTGCGCGCGGGTTCCCTGGCTGCGCCGATGGAGATCATCGAAGAGCGCACCATCGGTCCGAGCCTGGGTGCCGAAAACATTGCCAAAGGCTTCAACAGCGTGACCTGGGGGTTCCTGGTCATTGTGGCCTTCATGTGCGTGTATTACATGATGTTCGGCCTGTTCTCCAGCCTGGCGCTGGCGGTCAACTTGCTGCTGCTGGTGGCCATGTTGTCCATGCTGCAGGCGACGTTGACGCTGCCGGGTATGGCCGCCATGGCGCTCGCGCTGGGTATGGCGATTGATTCGAACGTGCTGATCAATGAGCGTGTGCGTGAAGAGCTGCGCAGCGGGGTCAGTCCGCAGGCGGCCATCCACTCGGGCTACGACCGCGCATGGGCCACGATTTTTGACTCCAACATCACCACCCTGATTGCGGGCGTGGCCTTGCTGGCCTTTGGCTCGGGCCCGGTGCGCGGCTTTGCGGTGGTGCACTGCCTGGGCATTCTGACCAGCATGTTCTCGGCCGTGTTCTTCTCGCGGGGCTTGGTCAACCTCTGGTACGGCGGCAAGAAAAAGCTCAAGACCGTCTCGATCGGTACTGTCTGGCGTCCTGCTGGCGGTACGGCCCTGGACAAGAGCAAATAAGCGGAGGCTGCGAGATGGAATTCTTCAAGATCAAAAAAGACATCCCCTTCATGAAGCACGCGTTGATCTTCAACGTGATTTCCTTCGTGACGTTTCTGGCGGCCGTGTTCTTCCTGTTCACCCGTGGCCTGCACCTGTCGGTGGAGTTCACCGGCGGCACATTGATGGAGGTCAGCTACAGCCAGCC
>JALRIL010000059.1 GCA_023255445.1 Limnohabitans sp.
CAAGGGTTTGCCATCCAGGCTCAGTCCGTGGCGCAGGCGCGCCAATTGCTCCTTGGGAAACAGCTGTTGCACGTTGAGGGACTCGCCCTGGTAGGTCACGCGCACCAAATATTCTTTTTCCATCTCACTGTCTTCGCCAATCAATTGGCGTGCGACGCGACCGTCTTGCGTCAACCCCAGCAAACCCACCGAGTCAATGTCAAGGCGACCTGCAGGGGCCAAGCCGCGCAGCTGTGAAGGTTGACTGCGATTTTTAGAAGTGTCCTCGCGCCAGTGGTTGCGCCCGTGAATCAGCGTGATGGCGGGTTCGTGTCCATCTTCTGCTTGGCCACTCACATAGCCCATGGGCTTGTGCAGCAAGATGGTGACTTGCTGTTGCTGTTTTTGTTCAGCGGCTTTGTCCACCGTGATGCGGTCGGACAGCGTGACTTGTTGGCCCATCTCGGCCACCTTGCCGTTGACCTGGACCCAGCCTTGCTCGATCCAGGCATCGGCCTCGCGGCGTGAGCACAGGCGCAGTTCGGCCATGCGTTTGTTCAGACGCATGGTGTCGGTGGGGGCGGCGGCCGTGGTGCCTTTGCCTTCGGGGCGGAGGGCTCGGCGGAATGTGGGCGTGGAATTCATAAAAAACAGCTTAGCGGAACATGCTGCGGCGCAGCTCGTCCAGGTTGAGGATGCGCAGGCCACCGTATTCGATGCGAATGAGCTGTTGCGCTTCCAGGGTGCGCAGGGCTTCGTTGACGCGTTGGCGAGACAGGCCGACCAGATAGGCCAGTTCTTGCTGGGTGATGCGCAGCACTTCGCCCACGCCGGAGAACAGCACGGGGTTGAAGAGCTGCGCCAGGCTGCGGGCGACCTTGATTTCGGGGTTGCTCATGCGGTCGATTTCACGGGCGGCAATAAATTGGCCCAGGCGTTCGTTGAGCTGGTTCATCACAAAGCGGTTGAAGCCCAGGGAATGGTCGAGCAACCAGTGAAACGTCTCCACCGGCAACCCGGCCACTACGCTTTTGCGCAGGGCCTGGATGTTGTAGCGGTAGTTCTCGCGCTTGATGACGGTGCCTTCACCAAACCAGCCCCCCGGGGGCACGCCCGTAAAGGTCATGGTCTGGCCGTCAGCGCTGTCGTTGCTCATTTTGAGCAGGCCGGAGACCACGCCAAACCAGTAGTTGACCGGGCGGCCTACGCGGCACACATAGTCGCCCACGGCGGCATCGCCCACGCGCAGCTCGTCCACGGCGCGTTCGCGCTCGAGTGGGCTCAGCAAATGCAGCCAGGGAATGCCGAGCAATTCGTCTTCGCTGGCGTGCCGACGTCGTTGATAGAGAGAGTCCATCCAGAACCTAGGGAAAGTCCGAACAGTTGTGACCCCTAGATTGTCGTCGAAATGACAACTTAACGTCAAAGTCGTGCGTAGCATGGACTCAACATTAAAGACGCCTCTCAAGCGTGACCCAGGAGACTGATGCTGTGAATGCAACAACGTTCCCCCGCCTGCTGTTGGCCCATGCGGCCCAGCGTCCCGACGCGCCAGCGCTGCGTGAAAAGGAATATGGCATCTGGCAAACCACCAGCTGGAAACAACTGGCGCAGATGGTGGCCAACACCGCTTGCGGTTTGCACCAGGCAGGACTGCACCGTGGTGAGCATCTGATCGTGGTGGGCGCCAACCGTCCGCGCTTGTACGCCACCATGTTGGCGGCCCAGTCCCTGGGTGCGATTCCTATTCCGCTGTACCAGGACGCCGTGGCGGCCGAATGCGTGTTCCCGATCAACAACGCCGATGTGCGTTTTGCCGTGGTTGAGGACCAGGAGCAGGTGGACAAGATGCTCGAAATCCGCGAGCAATGCCCACAGCTGCAGCACATCATTTACGACGACCCACGGGGTCTGCGCAACTACACCGACGAAGGCCTGGCCTCTTTTGATGAATTGCTGGCCGCTGGCGAAGTGTTTGCGCAGCAGCACCCGCAGTTTTTCCACAACGAAGCCGAGCAGGCCACCGCTGAAGATGTGGCCGCCATGTTCTTTACCTCGGGGACCACGGGCAATCCCAAGGGCGTGGTGCACACGCACCGCTCGCTGATTGACCGTGCCGATGCAGGCGCCGAGTTCGACCGCCTGACCGACAAGGAAGACGTGCTGGCTTATCTGCCGCCGGCCTGGATTGGTCAAAACATCTTCAGCTACGCGCAGTGGCTGGTGTGTGGTTACGTGGTGAACTGCCCTGAATCAAGTGCGACGGTGACCATCGACCTCAAAGAAATCGGTCCAACCTATTATTTTGCGCCGCCGCGTGTGTTCGAAGGCATGCTGACCAGCGTGATGATCCGCATGGAAGACGCGGGTACCCTCAAGCGCAAGATGTTCCATCACTTCATGAACGTGGCTCGCCGCGTTGGGCCGAAACTGATGGATGGTGAACGGGTGGGCCTGATGGATCAGCTCAGCTACAAGCTCGGTGACTGGCTCGTGTATGGTCCCTTGCGCAACAACCTGGGCTTCAGTCGTGTGCGTGTGGCCTACACGGCAGGCGAGGCGATTGGTCCGGACCTGTTCACCTTCTATCGCTCCATCGGCATCAACCTCAAGCAGCTCTACGGCTCCACCGAAACGGCTGTGTTTGTGTGCCTGCAGCCCGACAACCAGGCGCGTGCCGACACCGTGGGTGTGCCTTGCAAGGGCGTGGAAATCAAGCTGGCCGACAACGGCGAGATTTTGGTCAAGTCCCCCGGCTTGCTCAAGGAGTATTACAAGAACGAGAAGGCCACCGCCGAAGTGCTCAGTGCCGAGGGGTGGTACCACACCAGCGATGCGGGGTTCATTGACAGCCAGGGTCACCTCAAGATCATCGATCGCGTGAAAGATGTGGGACGCATCCAGGGCGGCGATCACGACGGGGCCATGTTCGCGCCCAAGTATGTCGAGAACAAGCTCAAGTTTTTCCCGCACATCAAAGAGGTCGTGGCCTATGGCGATGGCCGCGAAAAAGTGTGCGTGATGATCAACATCGACTTTGACGCCGTGGGCAACTGGGCAGAGCGTCGCAACTTGCCCTATGCCGGCTACACCGATCTGGCAGGCAAATCCGAGGTCTATGACCTCATCAAGGAGTGTGTCGAAAAGGTCAATGCCGATCTTTCCGAAGACACCATGCTCGCGGGCAGTCAGATCAGCCGCTTCCTGGTGCTGCACAAGGAGCTGGATGCAGATGATGGCGAACTGACCCGTACCAACAAGGTGCGCCGCGGCTTTATTGCCGAGAAATACCAGCCATTGATCGACGGGTTGTATGCGGGCAAGACCGAGCAATTCATCGAAACGGTCGTCAAGTTTGAAGACGGACGCAGTGGCAGTGTGAGCGCCACCCTCAAGATCATGGACGCCAAGACGTTCACCCCTGTGAAGGCAGCAGCATGAGTAAAGTCATTGGTGACGTCATCCTTGACGTCAAGAACATCAGCCTGCGCTTTGGCGGCGTCAAGGCGTTGACTGACATTTCGTTCAACGTCAAAGAGCACGAAATCCGCTCCATCATTGGCCCCAACGGTGCGGGCAAGAGCTCCATGCTCAACTGCATCAACGGTGTGTACACGCCGACCGAAGGCTCCATCACCTTCCGTGGCCAGACCTTTGACCACATGAACAGCCGTCAGGTGGCTGAGATGGGCATTGCCCGTACCTTCCAGAACCTGGCGCTCTTCAAGGGCATGAGCGTGATCGACAACATCATGACCGGCCGCAACCTCAAGATCAAAAGCAACTTGCTGATGCAGGCGCTGCGCTGGGGTCCTGCCGAGCGCGAAGAAATTGAACACCGCGAAAAGGTCGAGCACATCATCGACTTCCTCGAAATCCAGGCTTTCCGCAAGACGCCTGTGGGCCAGCTGCCTTACGGCCTGCAAAAGCGCGTGGACCTGGGCCGCGCCCTGGCCATGGAGCCGCAGGTGCTGCTGCTCGACGAGCCCATGGCCGGTATGAACCTGGAAGAAAAGCAGGACATGAGCCGCTTCATCCTGGATGTGAACGACGAGTTCGGCACCACCATCGTGCTGATCGAGCACGACATGGGCGTGGTGATGGACATCTCCGACCGCGTGGTGGTGCTGGACTACGGCAAGAAAATTGGTGACGGCACTCCCGACGAAGTGCGCAACAACGAAGACGTGATCAGTGCCTATTTGGGCACCTCGCACTAAGCAAGGACAGACATCATGGGATTTTTTCTTGAAACCCTCATTGGCGGCCTGATGGCCGGCATGTTGTATTCGCTGGTCGCGCTGGGCTTTGTGCTGATCTTCAAGGCCTCGGGCGTGTTCAACTTTGCGCAAGGTGCGATGGTGCTGTTTGCTGCTTTGGCCATGGCCCGCTTTGCCGAATGGATTCCGCAGTGGACAGGCATCAACAGTTTGTTGCTGGCCAATTTGCTGGCCTTTGCGCTGGCGGCTGCTGTGATGTTTGTGGTCGCCTGGGTGGTTGAATTTCTGGTTTTGCGACATCTGGTGAACCAGGAGGGGGCCACGTTGTTGATGGCCACTTTGGGCATCACCTATTTTCTGGACGGTCTGGGTCAGACCCTTTTCGGCAGCGACATCTACCCCATTGACATCGGCATGCCCAAAGAGCCCTTGATGCTGCTCGATACGGTGTTCGAGGGTGGACTGTTGATCAGTCAGGAAGACATGGTGGCTGCCTTGATCGCAGCTGTGCTGGTTGCAGCCTTGTCCCTGTTCTTCCAGAAAACTACCACAGGCCGAGCCCTGCGGGCGGTGGCCGATGACCACCAGGCTGCCCAGTCGATTGGTATTCCACTCAACCGCATTTGGGTGATCGTTTGGTGTGTGGCAGGTGTGGTGGCCCTGGTGGCCGGCATGATCTGGGGCGCCAAGCTGGGCGTGCAGTTCTCGCTGTCTTCGCTGGCCTTGCGTGCTTTGCCGGTGGTGATTCTGGGGGGGCTGACTTCGGTGCCGGGCGCCATCATCGGTGGTTTGATCATCGGGGTGGGCGAGAAATTGTCCGAAGTCTTCCTGGGCCCCTATGTGGGTGGCGGCATCGAAATCTGGTTTGCCTACATGCTGGCATTGGGTTTCCTGCTGGTGCGGCCGCAAGGTTTGTTTGGCGAAAAAATCATCGACCGCGTGTAAGGGGATAAAGCATGTTTTACAGAGAAAACGGTCAATTCAAAACGTCCTATCAAAAGGACCAGCAAATTTTCCCTATCGCGCAAGACCGTATTGGCGTCCTGCTGCTGATCGCATTTGCCTTTATTGGTGTTCCCTTCCTGGCTGACGAATACATGTTCCGGGCGATTTTGATCCCGTTCGTGATCCTGTCGCTGGCAGCTTTGGGCGTCAACATCCTTGTGGGCTACTGTGGTCAGATTTCGCTGGGGTCTGGCGCGTTCATGGCTGTGGGGGCTTATGCGGCCTACAACTTTTTTGTCCGCATTGAGGGTTTTCCGTTGATTGCCTGCTTGCTGATGGGCGGCTTTTTCGCCACCTTGGTGGGCATTGTGTTTGGTATTCCCAGCTTGCGCGTCAAGGGTCTGTACCTCGCAGTCGCCACGTTGGCAGCGCAGTTTTTCTGCGATTGGGCGTTCCTTCGCATCAGCTGGTTCACCAACAATTCCGCTTCGGGCACCGCCTCTGTCGCTGAGTTGCAGGTGCTGGGCATGCCTATCGACACCCCCTTGCAAAAGTACCTGTTTTGCCTGGCGTTCTTAGTGGTCTTCGGCTTGTTGGCCAAGAACCTGGTTCGCAGTGCCATCGGCCGTGAGTGGATGGCGATTCGCGACATGGACGTGGCCGCGGCCGTGATTGGCATTCGCCCCATGTACGCCAAGCTCAGTGCTTTTGCAGTGAGCTCCTTCATCGTCGGTGTCGCTGGTGGCCTGTGGGCGTTTGTGCACCTGGGGTCGTGGGAGCCGGCAGCTTTTTCTGTGGATCGCTCGTTTCAGTTGTTGTTCATGGTGATTCTGGGCGGCATGGGCTCGGTCATGGGCAGCTTCTTCGGGGCTGCGTTCATTGTGGTTTTGCCGATTGTCATCAACCAGGTCCTGCCGGGATTGGGCGCTTTGGTGGGCGTTGAGGTGAGCACTGCAGCGCTGACCCATGCCGAGCAAATGATATTCGGTGCACTGATCGTGTGGTTCCTGATTGTGGAGCCGCATGGTCTGGCCAAGTTGTGGTCGATCGGTAAGCAAAAGCTGCGTTTGTGGCCGTTTCCTCACTGATGGACAGACAAAGCAGGAAGCCGGGTGGCAGCCCGAAGCTTTTTGCTGGAAAACATCGGGCTGCCAGACAACTTACAGGAGACTGCAAATGAAAGTTCGTTCCTTGATCATGGCTGTGGCTGCAGCAACCGTTGGATTGTCTGGCGTTGTGGCCAGTACAGCGGCGCAGGCTCAGGCGAAAGAGCAATTTTTCCCTGTGCTGCCGTACCGTACCGGCGCATATGCACCTAACGGTGTGCCATGGGCCAACGGCTACGCCGATTACCTCAAGCTGATCAATGCACGTGATGGCGGCATCAACGGCGTCAAGATCACCTTCGAAGAATGCGATACCGGCTACGCCACCGACCGCGGTGTGGAGTGCTATGAGCGCCTGAAGGGCAAGGCACAAGGTGCCATCTTCCAGCCGCTGTCCACAGGCATCACCTTTGCGCTGACCGAGAAAGCGCCTGGCGACAAAAACTCCCTGATCACCGGTGGCTACGGCCGTTCCGAGTCCAGTGATGGCACCGTGTTCAAATGGAACTTCCCGCTGATGGGGACCTATTGGTCGGGTGCTGACATCATCATGCAGCACATCACCAAGCTGGAAAACGGCAACCTCAAGGGCAAGAAAATCGCGCTGGTCTACCACGACAGCCCGTACGGCAAAGAGCCCATTCCGTTGCTGCAGGAACGCGCCAAGATGCAAGGTTACGACTTGACCTTGCTGCCTGTGCCGCATCCTGGCGTGGAGCAAAAGGCCACCTGGCTGCAAATTCGTCAGAAGCGTCCTGATTACGTGCTGCTGTGGGGCTGGGGTGTGATGAACTCCGCAGCGCTCAAGGAAGCTGTGGCCACAGGTTACCCCCGCAACAAGATGTACGGTGTGTGGTGGTCGGCAGCCGAGCCCGATGTCAAGGACGTGGGTGATGCAGCCAAGGGCTACAGCGGTCTGGTCGTGACCGGCGAGGGCGGCAAGGTGATTGCCGACATCAAGAAACTGGTACACGGCAAGAACCAGGGCACGGGCCCCATCGAAGAAGTGGGCCAGACCCTCTACAACCGTGGCATGGTCAGCGCTGCCTTGGCAGTGGAAGGTGTCCGCCGCGCTCAAGAGCGTTATGGCAAAGGCAAGGTCATGAATGGCGACCAGATCCGTTGGGGCTTGGAGAACCTGGACGTCAACGCAGCCCAGCTCAAGAAATTGGGGCTGGACACCGTGATGCGTCCCATCAGCACCACTTGTCTGGACCACGAAGGTTCGCGTTCTGCCCGTATCCATACCTGGGACGGCAAGAAGTGGAACCTGACGACCGACTGGATCGAAGCTGACGAGTCCATCATCAAACCGCTGGTCAAACAGTTTGCAGACAAGTACGCCGCTGAGAAGAAACTCACGCGTCGCTCGGCTGCCGATTGCCAGTCCTGATCGGCGTGCAAGCCCTCTCACCTTGGTGAGGGGGTGGTGGTTGCCCTGTTTCAAATGGGTAGCCACCAGATGAAAGTGCCGCGAGCGGTGCTTTCGTCTGGTCAAAGGAGACAAGGTTCATCATGAACACGAACAACATCGTTCTGAACGTCAACGGCATCGAGGTCATTTATAACCACGTGATCCTGGTGCTCAAAGGCGTATCGCTGCAAGTGCCTGAGGGCGGCATTGTCGCTATTTTGGGGGGCAATGGAGCGGGTAAAACCACCACGCTGCGCGCCGTCTCCAACCTGCTCAAGGGTGAGCGCGGCGAGGTCACCAAAGGCTCGATCGAGTTTCGGGGTGAGCGCATCGAAGCCATGACGCCGGCCGACCTGGTCAAGCGCGGGGTGGTGCAGGTCATGGAAGGTCGGCACTGCTTTGCCCACCTGACCATCGAAGAAAACCTGCTGACCGGCAGCTACACACGCAGCGACAAGGGCGAGATTGCGGCCAACCTGGACAAGGTCTACACCTATTTCCCGCGTCTGAAGACACGACGCACTTCCCAGGCGGCCTACACCTCAGGTGGCGAGCAGCAGATGTGCGCGATTGGCCGCGCCATCATGGCCAACCCGAACATGGTGCTGCTCGATGAGCCCTCGATGGGCCTGGCCCCGCAGATCGTGGAAGAAGTGTTCGAGATCGTCAAAGACCTCAACACCAAGGAAAAAGTGACCTTCCTGCTGGCCGAGCAAAACACCAACATGGCGCTCAAGTACGCCGACTACGGCTACATCATGGAGTCAGGCCGTATCGTGATGGACGGCGCTGCCGAAGACCTGCGAACCAACGAAGACGTCAAGGAGTTCTACCTCGGTGTTGGCGGTGGTGAGCGCAAGAGCTTCAAGGATGTCAAGAGCTACAAGCGTCGCAAGCGCTGGCTGGCTTGATCCCTCCTGGCTCCACCTTTTCAGCATCGCCATCCATGAAGCATTACGACGCCCTTGAGACCCGCAGCCCGCAGGACCGCGAAGCCGCCTTGATGGCAGCGCTGCCGGCGCAGATCGCCAACGCTCAGAAAAACAGTGCTGCCTTTGCCGAGATTCTGCGGGGTGTGGATGCGGCATCGGTCACCAGCCGAGCTGCACTGGCGCAACTGCCAGTCACCCGTAAGTACGAACTGCTGGCGCGTCAGCAGGCGCAACGTGCGCAGGACCCCTTTGGCGGTTTTTCCACCATTGGATGGAGGGGCCGGGTCAGAAGCGCGGGCGTTCGTCGTGTGTACCAATCACCGGGTCCGATTTACGAGCCCGAGGGCCAAGCCACTGATTACTGGCGCGCTGGCCGGGCCATGGCCGCAGCGGGCTTTGAGGCGGGCGATCTGGTACACAATTGTTTCAGCTACCACCTCACGCCAGGCGCCTGGATCATGGAAAGCGGTGCCCATGCGCTGGGGTGTGCCGTTATTCCGGGCGGCGTGGGCAACACCGAGCAGCAACTGGCCGCCATTGCAGATTTGCGGCCACATGCTTACTCGGGCACGCCCAGTTTTTTGAAAATTCTGATTGAGAAAGCTGCCGAGGCGGGACAAACATTGTCCATCACCAAAGCCCTCATGTCGGGTGAAGCGTGCCCACCTTCGTTGCGGGACTGGTTCACGCAGCAGGGTGTGCAGGCTTACCAGTGCTATGCCACGGCCGACGTCGGCCTGATCGCCTACGAAACGTCGGCACGCGAGGGCTTGGTGCTGGACGAGGGTGTGATCGTCGAGATTGTGCGTCCTGGAACCGGCGAGCCCGTGCCTGAGGGCGAAGTGGGTGAGGTGGTGGTCACGGTGCTCAACCCGGATTACCCCTTGATCCGTTTTGGTACCGGTGACTTGTCTGCCGTGCTGCCGGGCGGATGCCCGACTGGGCGAACCCAGACACGCATCAAGGGCTGGATGGGTCGCGCCGACCAGACCACCAAGGTGCGCGGCATGTTTGTGCACCCCGGACAGGTCAATGAAGTGATCAAGCGCTTTGCCGAAGTGAGCAAGGCACGTCTGGTGGTGACGGGTGAAATGGCCAACGACCAGATGTGCTTGCAAGTCGAGGTGGCCAGTGCTCCTGCTGATCTGGTGCAACGCGTGGCCGAGGCGGTGCGCGATGTCACCAAGTTGCGAGCGGATGTGCAGCTGGTGGCTCCTGGCAGCTTGCCCAACGATGGCAAGGTCATTGAGGACGCACGCAGCTACAAATAAGCAGCGCTAGTTGCCGACCGATGTGCTCAGGCCATGGCGGCCGAGCAAGTGAGCCAGTTCAATGGCTGACTGCACGCCCATTTTGGAAAAGATGTTGGCGCGGTGAAATTCCACCGTGCGCACAGTGATGCCCAGGTGATCGGCAATGTTCTTGTTGTAGTGGCCCGCCAACAATTCGTCGAGCACCTCCCGTTCGCGCTGACTTAATTGGGCCAAGGCCAGCCGCAGACGCTGAGCCTCCTGGTGGTCAGGGCTTTGGGCTGCACTCAGTGCGCGTTCGACCTTGTCAACCAACACATTGTTCTGGAAGGGTTTTTCCAGAAAGTCCCAGGCGCCGTTCTTGATGGCCTCGACGGCCATGGTCACACTGCCGTGGCCTGTCAAAAACAACACGGGCCACGGACACCCGGCTTGCTTGAGTTCTTCAAAGGTGGCCAGTCCGGACAGGGGCTCCATGCGGATGTCGAGCAGCACGACGCAGGCCGGCCAAGGGGAGGATAGCTGCTGAACATGCTGCACAAAGGCTTCACTGCTGGCCCAGCTTTGGCACGCATGGCCACGTGAGTCGAGTAGCCAGCTCAGACCTTCGCGGAAATCATCGTCGTCATCGACCACGTGGATGGTAGGGCTCATGCGAGGGTTTCCTGAGTGCTCAAAGGCAGCCAAAGGGTGATGCGTGCGCCACCGAGTGAGGCATCGCGCCCGACTTCCAGTCGCCCATGGTGGGCCTCGACCACCGAGCGGCAGATGGCCAGTCCCATGCCCATGCCACCCTCCTTGCTGGAGTAGAAGGCCTGAAAAATCTGTTCGCGATGTTCATCGTTGACGCCAGGGCCATTGTCTGCAATCGTGATGCCCAGCTCATGCTCGTTCAGGGTCCAGTCCAGACGCACGCGTGCAGGCGGTTGGGTTAGGGCCCACTCGGCCGCATTGCTCAGAACGTTACGAAAAGCGTGTTCAAGCAGACCCGGATCGGCGTCGATCACCAGGTGGGTATCGGGCCAGTGCATTTCCCATTGCACACGTGGCATGCGTTCAAACGGTTTGCACAAACGTTGCAGGAAGGGGGTCATGCGGATGCGCTCGCGGCTCATTTCGCGGCGGCGTGCAAAAGCGTTGACGCGTTGGATCACGCGCCCGGCCTTGTCGGCAAGGCGTTCCATGCGGCTGACCACCTGCTCAATCTCGGGCAGCTCGATTTTGCGGTCACGGATGCGGTTGAGCAAACCGTTGGCAAAGCTGCTCAGCGCACCCAAAGGCTGGTTGAGTTCATGCGCGAGCGTGGATGCAACTTCTCCAACGGCGACCAGCCGACCCAGTGCTTCGAGCTTGTCTTGTTGCGTGCGAGCCGTGCGCTCGGCGCGTTTGCGTTCGCTGATGTCCAGCACCGAACTCATCCAGCCGATTTGTTGACCCTGCACATCGGTCAGCGGGGCTTCGTGGATGAGGGTGTCGATCAGTCGTCCATCGCGGTGCTGGAATTGCACTTCCACCCCCAGGTCGTGGGTGCCTTGACGCATCAGGCCAGCATGGATGGTGTTGAGCTCATCCATGTGCGCGGCAGGCCAATAGGGCAAAGGAGCACTCTTGCCAATCAGTGCTTCTGGTTCGTAACCGACCATGGTGCAAAAAGCGCGGTTGACATACAAGATGCGACCCTGTTCGTCCCAGGCGCGTAAACCGATGGCCACCGAGTTCTCCATGGCGGAGCGCAAGGCCACCTGCGCACGCAGTTGCAGTTCGATTTGACGGCGTTTGCGGATGTCGCGCGAGAGCGCGTACAAGCTGATCACCATGCCTGCCAGGAACAGCAGGGCAGCCGCAAAAAACAGGCGTGGCACCATGGGGATCAGGCTGTTGTGGGCGCGTAGACGAATGGCCATGTCAGTGCCTGCCAGCTCCAGTGGGGCTTCGTAGCTGCCTGCAGGGGCGGGTGCTGTAGGGGGCTGCGTCAGTTCACGGCGGTGGTCCACAAGGTTCAAGTCGTGGCTGCTGGCAAACCAATGGGGCACCAATGTACGCAGCACCTCCTGCATGGACAAGGCGGCGACGTAGCTGCCAATATGCCGTCCCTGCTCGAACAGGGGTACCGCCATCCAGATATGGTCTCCGTGGTCCCCGGGCGCATTGCGCAAGGGGCCGGCATAGTTGATCCGGCGAAGCCCCTTGGCCACGTCCAGCATGATGCGCAGGTCAAGCTGGTTGTCCGGGTGCACCGCCATGGCAGCCTGGACAAACGTTGGGGTGGCTGCTGGGCGCTCAGGCGTGGACGCTGGTACCCAGCCTTGAAGCATCAATACACCAGGCGTGTTCCATAGCAAGCCTCCTCGCTCCAGCGGTGCGGGGCTGGCCGAGTTGCGACGCAGCGCCACGGCGCGCAGGTCCTCTTCGAGCCGTTGGAAATGAAATCGCACACTTTGCTGCAACCACTGGATGTCGGCAACGCGCTGGCGCTGTTCCTCGTCTTTTTCAAAACTGCGCAGGTACAGGGCCAAGGCCATCATGCAGGCCAGGGACATCAGCAACAGACCCGCCATCCACCACAACATGCGGCGGTCGGCCCGACCACTGCCGGGGGGCGTGTGTAACCAGAAAGGTGATGGAGCACTCATGACTGATGGCTATGATAGTGCGCATGGGCAAGTGGGGACGACAGACAGGCTGGACAGTGCTGGTGGCGTTGTGCATGTGGGGGCAGAGCATGCACACGTTGGCGGCCTCGGTGCGCATCCGGTTTTCGCATGTGGTGGCCTCGCAAACGCCCAAGGGTCTGGCGGTCGAGCGCTTCAAAACCACGTTGGAGCAACGTTCGCAGGGGCGCATCACGGTCGACATCCATCCCTCGGCCCAGCTCTATAACGATCGCGAGGAAATGCAGGCCTTGCGTTTGGGTGCGGTGGAAATGCTGGCGCCGTCCTTGTCCAAGTTCGGTCGTATGGGGTTTCCGGAATTCGAAATCTTTGACTTGCCCTTTTTGTTTGACAGCCAGGACGATGTGCGTCGCCTCACGCAAGGTCGACTGGGGCAGCGTTTGCTCGAACGCCTGGGGCGACAGCAAATGGTCGGACTGGGCTACCTGGACAACGGTTTCAAACACATGAGCGGGCGCAAGCCTTTGTTGTGGCCTGGTGATTACGCAGGCGTGCGCATGCGGGTGCAGTCCTCGCTGGTGATTGCGGCGCAAATGCAGGCTCTGGGGGCCGTGCCGGTGGTGCTCGACTTCAGCGAAACCCGACGGGCGCTGGCCGCCGGTGTGGTGGATGGAACCGAGAACCCGGTTTCCAACTTCTGGACCCAGGGCATGGCCGATGTGCAATCAGACCTGACCCTCAGTCAGCATGCCTACCTGGGCTACGCGGTGGTGGTCGGCCAACCTTTCTGGGACAGTCTTGCCGAAGCAGATCGGCAGTTGATCCGCCAAGCCTTGAACGAGGCCCTGTCCTACGGCAACAGCATTGCGGCCGCAGAGAACGAGCGTGCTTTGGCCGCGTTGCGAGCCAGCGCCAAGACGCGGATCCATCAACTGAGCCCTGCACAACGCGAAGCGCTGCGTCAGGCCACTGCACCGGCGTACGGGGCTTTGGCCCGGCGCATTGGTTCGGAATGGGTGGAGGCCGCCCAGCAGGCCGCCCACAAGCGCTGAGTATCAGGGCTGGTTTACGACAGGCCCGGGGTCGGGTGCATGGGGGCTTAACTGCAAGGTCGCTTCGGTACCGCTGCCCAAGGGAACGTAGTCTGCTTTTTGCTCGGGTGGGGCAGGCGGCACCTGCCGCACACGCACCACGGCATGCAAGGCCAATGCCGCGCACACCAAGGCAAAATAAACCATCAGTCCACCGGGACCGACCTGGTTCATGAAGGCGCCCGCCAGCGTTGGGCCCACTGCAGCGCCGGCGCCGTGGACCAGCAAAAGACCGCTGGTCACCTCCATGGTGCGTGAGGCGTCTACCATGTCATTGGCATGGGCCACACTCAGGCCGTAAATGGCAAACAAGGCGCCGCCCAGCGGAAGGCCGATCACGCTCAAGGCCCAGGCCTGGGAGAGACTGAGGCCCCAGATCAAGGTGCCCAGCACCATGGCTGCAGAGAGCATCACCAGCAACACCACGCGCCGGTCCATGCGGTCCGAAAAATGGCCCACAGGCCACTGGAACAAGGCGCCGCCGGAAATGGTGGCCGCCATGAAGGCAGCCACGCCGGCTTCGTCCAGCCCCATGCGTGCGCCAAACACAGCGCCCATGCCAAAAAAGGCACCGCCCACCAGCCCGGAGACGGCCGCGCCACTGACCCCCAGTGGTGAGGCCTGCCACAGCGAAGGCAGATGAATGCGTGGCGCTTCGACCAGCTCCGGCTGTTGAACCGGCGCCAGCGTGATGGGCAGCAACGCGAATGACAACAACACCGAGACCAGTGCAAAAGGCAGAAAGTGGTTGGCGCTGTTGGTCAGGATCAGCCACTGACCCAGCGCCAGCGAGCCAAAGGAGACAAACAGATACGTAGAAAAGACCTTGCCGCGTGCTTTCTTGGGGGCCAGGGTGTTGAGCCAGCTCTCGATCACGATGTAGAGACCCACCAGACACAGACCGGTGAGCAAGCGCAACACGCCCCAAAACCAAGGGTTGACCCACAGCGCGTGAAGAATAGGCATGGACGAGGCCAGGCTGGCCATGGCTGCAAAGGCGCGGATATGTCCCACCCGCCCAATCAGTACGGGGCAGATGTAGACCCCGGCGATATAACCCGCAAAGTAGGCCGAGCCAATGAGGCCGGTGACCAGCACGGAAAAACCGGCTTCTCCAGCGCGCAGGCCCACCACCGAAAACAGCAGGCTGACCCCCACCACCATGAGGCCCACCCCGCTGAGAATGGCCAGCAAGTGTCCCCGCAGACCAGGGTTTGCCCACAAATGTTTGTGCAAATCATTCATGGCAGAACCATAACCGATACCCGATGGGGGGCCGAGGCGTACAACAGATTCTTGCCGGACTGTGGAAACCCACAGTTGCCGAAGGTGGGGCATGGGTCTAGAGTCCATGTGTTCAATTGGAACTGCACCCTTTCAGGAGACGACACATGAAAATCAAACTTTTGCTTGCATCTGCGCTGATGGCTGTGGGACTGGCCGCGCATGCCGATCCAATCATCATCAAATACAGCCACGTGGTGGCCGATGTGACCCCCAAGGGGCAGGCTGCGCTCAAGTTCAAGGAACTGGCCGAAAAGAAACTGCCTGGCAAGGTGCAGGTCCAGGTGTTCCCCAACAGCCAGCTCTTCGGTGACGGCAAGGAAATGGAAGCCTTGCTCCTGGGCGACGTACAGATCCTCGCCCCCTCGCTGGCTAAGTTTGGCAAATACACCAAGAAGCTGCAGATTTTTGACCTGCCTTTCCTGTTCAATGACATCCAGGCTGTGGATCGTTTCCAGGCCAGCAAGGAAGGCCAGGCTCTGTTGATGTCCATGGAGAAAAAGGGCATCGTCGGTTTTGGTTACTTGCACAACGGCATGAAGCAACTGTCGGCCAACAAGCCGCTGGGCTCACCCGAAGACGCCAAGGGCCTGAAGTTCCGCATTCAGCCTTCTGACGTCCTCGAAGCGCAGTTCAAAGCTGTCGGCGGCAACCCTCAGAAGATTGCCTTTGCCGAGGTTTACCAGGCCCTGCAAACCGGTGTGGTGGATGGCGCTGAGAACCCCTGGTCCAACATCTATTCCAAGAAATTCCACGAAGTGCAGAACTACATCATGGAATCCAACCACGGTGTACTGGACTACATGGTGATCGCCAACGCCAAGTGGTGGAACGGCTTGCCCGCTGACGTCAAGAAGGGCTTGTCTGAAGCCATGAAAGAGTCCATTGCCGTGGGCAACAAAGTGGCCATGGAAGAAGATGCCGCTTTCCGCGCCAAAGTCATCGCTGACAAGAAGGCACGCGTGCTGCCTATGAGCCAGGATCACCTCAACCAGTGGCGCACCGCCATGAAGCCGGTGTGGAAGAAGTTTGAAGGCGAGATCGGTAAAGACCTGATCGACGCTGCACTCAAGGCCAACAAGTAACCACTTCTGGCCTGAAGTCTGGGCCCGCTGCACAGCGCAGCGGGCCTTTTTTTGAATCCGGGTGTTCTTATGAAAATCATCGACCGACTCGAAGAGTGGATCATCTCCCTCATGTTGCTGGCCATGACCGGCCTGACCTTTGTGCAGGTGGTGCTGCGCTATGTGTTTGACTCAGGCCTGAGTTGGGCGCAGGAGCTGACCAGCTTGTGTTTTGCCTTCATGATTTTTGTGGGCATCTCTTATGGCGTACGAGTGGGCGCGCACATTGGTGTGGACGCCGTGGTGCGTAAACTCTCCCCCTCGGCCCGTCGCATCGTGTCGGTGATGGCGGTCGGTTTGAGTCTGGTGTACGTGGGCTTTGTGCTGACGGGTGCCACGGAG
The DNA here is from genome assembly GCA_023255445.1 of Limnohabitans sp. Lineage (GTDB taxonomy): Bacteria > Pseudomonadota > Gammaproteobacteria > Burkholderiales > Burkholderiaceae_C > Limnohabitans_A. The sequence goes on from JALRIL010000059.1 coordinate 16,300, forward strand.
TATGTGGCCAAGATGATGGATGTGGGCATCGAATTTGATGACCTGCCCGTCGAGCGTTGGAAGGGCCTGATTGTCATGCCCTTGGGTTATGCCTTGATGGGGTTCCGGTTTTTGCAGATTTTGTTCAACCTGATCACTGGTCGCACCGACAGTCTGCACCTGGCCGATGAAGCCGCAGACGCCATGAAGCTCAAGGCTGAGGGAGATGCCGCATGAACACCATTGTCCTGTTCACCATTTTGTTTGTGTGCATGTTGATGGGCTTGCCCATTGCCATCAGTCTGGGCTTGTCGAGCCTGGTGACCATCTTTTTCTTCTCGCAGGATTCGCTCGCTTCGATGTCCATCAAGCTGTTTGAAACCAGTGAGCACTACACCCTTCTGGCCATCCCTTTCTTCGTGCTGGCGGGCAACTTCATGTCCACCGGGGGTGTGGCCAAACGCATGGTGAACTTTGCCATTGCTGCCGTGGGGCACTTGCGTGGTGGCCTGGCGATTGCATCGATTTTGGCGTGCATGCTGTTTGCTGCGGTTTCGGGTTCAAGCCCTGCCACGGTGGTGGCCATTGGCTCCATCGTGATTGCCGGTATGGTCAAGAACGGCTACGGCCAGGACTTTGCCGCGGGCGTGATCTGCAATGCTGGCACGCTGGGCATTTTGATTCCCCCATCCATCGTGATGGTGGTGTATGCCGCCGTAACCGAAGTGTCGGTAGGTCGCCTGTTCATGGCTGGCGTGGTGCCGGGCATTGTGCTGGGCCTGATGTTGATGGTGGCCGTCTGGTGGCGTGCAGGCAAGCTGCAGATCAAGCCGCCGCCAAAAGCATCGTTGATGGAAGTAGCGCGTACGTTTCGCGAATCCATGTGGGGCCTGGCCTTGCTGGTCATCATCATGGGCGGAATTTACGGCGGTGTGTTCACGCCTACCGAAGCGGCGGCCGTGTCAGCGGTGTATGCCCTGTTTGTGGCCTTGTTCATTTACAAGGATCTGAGCTTCAAGCACTTACCTGAGGTGTTTCTGGAATCTGCCAAGACCACGGTCATGCTCATGTTCATTGTGTGCAATGCACTGTTGTTTGCACACGTGCTCACCACCGAGCGAATCCCGCAAGCCATTGCCGAGCAGATCATGTCCAGTGGCATGTCGCCCTGGATGTTCCTCTTGGTGGTCAACGTGCTGCTGTTGGTGGCTGGCAACTTTATGGAGCCTACAGGCATCATCCTGATTTTGGCGCCCATCCTGTTCCCGATCTCACAGCAACTGGGCATTGACCCGATTCACCTGGGCGTGATCATGGTGGTGAACATGGAAATTGGCATGGTCACCCCGCCTGTAGGTTTGAACCTGTTTGTGACCAGCGGTGTCACGGGCATGAGCCTGGTGCAGGTCACCCGCGCGGCTTTGCCCTGGTTGATGGTACTGATGCTGTTCCTGGTGATCGTGACCTACGTTCCCTTCATCAGCCTGGCATTGCCCGACATGATTTTCGGGCCCGCTTAAACGAGCGATCCACGCAACCACAAGGGCCCCGACTGGGGCCCTTGTTCATGGTTGAATGCCCAGCTGGGTCAGCCCAAGTTGTTGCGCTTGGGCCAGCACCACCAGCACTTGCGCATAGGGCGCTTGGGGGTCGGGTTGGAGCGCGATGGCTGGCGTTGGGCGCTGCTGGGCTAAGGTCTGCAGCTTGTCGATGAGCTGATCGCGCTCGGTCAGCAGACTGCCGTTCCACAACCATTGGCCTTGGGCATTGACGCGGATCTGGATGGTGGGCGCCGCAGCGGCTTGGGGTGCGCCGGTCTTGATGTTCAGCTCGGTGCTTTGCCAGGCGGTCGGTATGGTGATGATCAGCATGACCAGCAGCACCAGCATCACGTCGATCAAGGGCGTGGTGTTGATGTCCATCATCGGTTCCGGATCAGGCTGGGGTGGGCGAATGTGCATCATGGCTGCAGACCTTCCTTGGACCGGGGCAGACTCAAGAGGCTGACACTTTCAATGCCCAGGCTTTGCACGGTGTGCATGACCTGACCGATGGGTTCAAAGTTGCCTTGGGCATCACCGCGAATCAGCACCTGCAGTTGGGACGACGCTGCCTGCCGGGCAGCCAGTTGCGTGCGCAGATCACGCAGTGAGGGCATCGCGGTATCGCCCAGAAAAACGCGTCCCTGGTTCGTGATCGAGATGACCACCGCATCGGGTGTCGCAGTTTGCGCATGGTTGTTTTCTTCGGGCAGCTTCACGGGCACCGAGGCGGTGACCACTGGAATCGTGATCAGGAAAATGATGAGCAGCACCAGCATGACGTCCACCAGCGGAGTGGTGTTGATCTGGCCCAGGAGCTCATCGTCATCCTGATCGGGCAGGTAAAGTGCCATCAGCGAGACTCACCACTGTTGGAGGCCAATAGAACCGCGTGCAGGTCTGCACTGAAGGACTGGATGCTTTCCATCAGATTCTTGTTGCGGCGCACCAGCCAGTTGTAGCCCAGCACGGCAGGCACAGCTACCGCCAGGCCAATGGCGGTCATGATCAGCGCTTCACCCACGGGGCCGGCCACCTTGTCGATGCTGGCCTGGCCCGACACGCCAATGCGCACCAGGGCATGGTAGATGCCCCATACCGTGCCAAACAGGCCGACAAAGGGTGCGGTGGAGCCCGTGGTGGCCAGCCAGGCCAGGCCCCCTTGCATGCTGGACTGGACTTGACCCAGGCTGCGCTGGATGTTGAGGGTGACCCAGGTGTTGAAGTCCACATGGCTCATCAGGCCGCTGTGGCGATGTGCACTCTCCAGGGCCTTGTCGGTGATGAACCGCATGGGGCTGTCGCTGTCGAGCAGTTCGCTGCCTTCGCGTAAGGTGTTGGCACTCCAGAACGTGTCCTGGGCCTGCTGCACTTGTCGGGACAGGCGCATTTGTTGCCACAGCTTTTGCAGCATCACGCTCCAGCTGCCCAGGCTCATGAGCAGCAAAATCATCAGTGTGGCCTTGGCCACCAGGTCACCTTGCGCCCAGAGGCTGGCCAAACCGTAAGGGTTGTCCGCGCTGCTTTGTTCTTGTGCGCGACAGAGGGCGCTGAAACCAAGCATCAGGAGGCCCAAGGTCCATGCGCGCCGGGTGGAGTTATGCGTAAAAATTTTCATTCGAGTCGCCAGGTGTAACGGATAGTGGCCCATGAGGCCGTGGCCTGGCCTTGGGCCAGGGCGGGAGAAAAACGACAACGGGACAGGGCGGAGCGAGCCGCTTCGTCCAGACGTTTGAAGCCTGATGAGCTTTGTACCTCGGATTGACTGACTTGGCCATTGGCTTCGACACGAAAACGCAAGGTTACCGTGCCTTCTTCTTCCAGTCGGCGAGATGCAACGGGATACTCCGGTTTGGCGCAGCTGCCGGCCACCAGCGAGGCTTGACTGGTTGGCGTGCCAGAGGTGCCCGACTCTTTGCCTGCAGAGGCTGTGGCTGCAGAAGCGGCCTGGCCCGCCATGGGTGCGAGTGGCGTCGTGGCCAGTGCGCGCGCGGGCGCGGGCGTTGAGGCCGTGGCGACGCTGGCGGGAGGGGTGGGTTCGACTGGGGGTGCGGGCTTCGGCTCGGGTGGAGCCTGTGGTGCCATCGCCGCAGAGGGAGGGACTGACGGTGTTTGTGTGGCCAAAGCCGCTGGAGAGCCCTTGGGGGGCGGGCCCGCAAGCAAGGAGACGTTGACGGGTGAGACATCCAGTTCTGGCAATCGGGCCTTTTGCCCGTTCCCGATCAGAACCCACGCCACCACCATGTGCAGCGCCAGCACCATGGCTAAAACAGCGGCGCGGTGTTGAAGGGGCACGGACAAGTGGGGAATGGCCATGCCGACAAGTTTACCGGCGAAGTGAGACCTTCTGTACGCTTTATGCCGACGTCGGCGGGCGTGCCGCGCGCTGCGCAAACTCTGCCCTCAGGGCCTTGAGTTTTTCGCGCGGGTCCTCTTTCACTGTGGCCTTGTCCAGCCCCATCTCGGCAATGAAGCGGCTGGGCACACCCGCTACGGTTTCGCGTCCCTTTTTACGTCGACGTGTCCAGCTCACGGCCAAGCTGCGCTGAGCGCGTGTGATGCCCACGTACATCAGACGACGCTCTTCCTGCAGGCGTTGCAACATGCCCTCGCTCATGGGGCCTCCGGCCTGTCCTGTGGGCTGATCCTCATCGCCAAGTTTGAAGGGCAGCAAGCCTTCGTTGACACCGACGAGCATCACATGCGGCCACTCCAGGCCCTTGGAGGCGTGCAGCGTGGACAGCGTGACCACGTTCTGATCCTGTTCACGCTCGTTGAGGGTCGAGATCAGGGACACGGTCTGAGCCACTTCCAGAAGGCTCTTGCGCTCTGAGCCTTGGGCGCCTGTGGCATCTTCAATCTCGCCGCCGCAGCGACCGGCCATCCAGTCGCAAAATTCCAGTACGTTTGTCCAGCGGGCATTAGCAATGTTTTCGTTGTCCTCGCTGTCATACAGGTGCTTTTCGTAGCCGATGTCCTTGAGCCAGTCGGTCAGGAATCGCATCGCGTCTTCCTTGCCCGAGGTGTGGCGGGCGCGGTATTCGAGGTCGTTGATGTAGCGACCAAACTCGTGCAAGCCAGGCAGGGCGCGGCTGGACACGGCGCTGGGCAGGCTGCTGGCGAACAGCGCCTCGAAGAGGCTGACCTTGTACTTTGTGGCGAAGGTGCCCAGCTGCGCCAGGGTCTGGTGGCCGATGCCGCGTTTGGGGCTGGTGATGGCGCGCAAAAACGCCGGATCGTCGTCGTTGTTGATCCACAGGCGGAACCAGGCGCACAGATCCTTGATCTCGGTCTTGTCGAAAAAGCTCTGACCGCCCGAGACCTTGTACGGAATCTGCGCCCGGCGCAATGCTTGCTCGAAGGCGCGGGCCATGTGGTTGGCGCGGTAGAGGATGGCGAAATCCTTGAACTCGCGGTGCTGGCCCGCCCCTTCTGTAGAGGTTCCGGCGCGGATCGATTGAATGCGGGCCACGGCGCGATCGGCCTCGTGCTCTTCGTTGTCGGCATCGACCACACGCACCGGCTCGCCTTCGCCCAACTCCGAAAACAGCGTCTTGGGAAACAGCTTGGGGTTGGGCTGGATCACGTTGTTGGCCGCGCGCAGGATGGCGCTGGTGGAGCGGTAGTTCTGCTCGAGCTTGATGACTTTGAGCTGAGGAAAATCCTGCGGCAGGCGCTTGAGGTTGTCGAGCGTGGCGCCGCGCCAGCCGTAGATTGACTGGTCATCATCGCCCACCGCGGTGAACCGTCCGCGTTCGCCCACGATGTGCTTGAGCACCTCGTACTGGGTGGCGTTGGTGTCCTGGTATTCGTCCACCAGCACATGGCCCAACGTGCGCTGCCACTTCTCGCGCACCTCGGGGTGCTCGGCCAGCAGCTTGAGCGGCAGGCCGATCAGGTCGTCAAAGTCCACGCTTTGGTAGGCCGTCAGGCGCTCTTCGTAGCGCGCCATGATGCGTGCGATCACGCGGGCGTTGTCGTCGGGCGCCTGGGCTTCGGCCTGGGCCGCGTTCAGGCCCTGGTTTTTCCAGAGGCTGATGGTCCACTGCCACTGGCGGGCAGTGGCGGCGTCGGTGGTGCCGCCGCAGTCCTTGAGGATGCTGACCACATCGTCGGCGTCCAGGATGCTGAATTGAGGCTTGAGGCCGAGCACGGCACCGTCTTCGCGCATGATGCGCACACCCAACGCATGGAAGGTGCAGATCACCACGTCCTTGGCCGCTTTTCCGATCAAGCCGCGGGCGCGCTCGCGCATTTCTGTCGCGGCCTTGTTGGTGAAGGTGATCGCCGCGATCTGTTTGGGCTCCAGGCCCACCTGGATCAGGCGCTGGATCTTGTGCGTGATCACCCGCGTTTTGCCCGAACCGGCGCCGGCCAGCACCAGACAGGGGCCAGACACGTAGTTCACGGCGTCGAGTTGGGCGAGGTTCAGACCTTGGGACATGCAGCAACAACAATCTTGCCCAAGGGGCAAAGCGGGCAATCATAGCGGGTGGGTGTTGCACAAGTGTCTCACCCGAAGGGTGAGCGTCAGCGAAGTGGGACGTTTGCGTGGACAATCTCGCCCATGCTAGACGTCTTACGTGTCACCTTTCCCTTCTTTGCCCTGGTGTTGTGCGGCTTTTTGGCTGCGCGGCTCAAATTCCTGTCCCTGGCCGCGATTCCAGGCCTCAACGGCTTTGTCCTGTACTTTGCCTTGCCCTGCCTGTTGTTTCGCTTTGGCTCGGAGACGCCGATTGCTCAGCTATTGGATGTGGGCGTATTCCTGACGTATTTGTTATGCGCCTTGATGGTGGTCGGATTTACCGTTGCGATCAGCCTGAACAAGCGCACAGGCTGGAATGATGCCTCGCTGGGTGCGCTGGTGGCCGCTTTCCCCAACACTGGATTCATGGGTGTGCCCTTGCTGGTGGCCTTGCTGGGTTCAGCAGCCGCCGGGCCGACCATCGTGACCATTGTGGTGGACATGGTCATCACCTCGTCCTTGTGCATTGCGTTGTCCCGCCTGGATGGTGCGCAGGAGCATGGCGTGTCCAAGGCACTGAGCAAAGCCTTGGCAGGCGTGGTGCGCAACCCCATGCCTTGGGCGATTTTGCTGGGTGCGGTGTTTTCGTCCAGTGGCGCCCAACTCAGTGGGCCGGTAGCCAAAACCGTGGGCCTGCTGGCCGATGCAGCTTCGCCCGTGGCCTTGTTCACCATTGGCGCAGTTCTGGCGCGCTCGCAAATGCTGGCGCATGAACGTCCGCATGGTCCCCTGGTGTTGGGGGATTACCTTTGGGTGGCCTTGATCAAACTGTTTCTGCACCCATTGGTGGTGTTGCTGGTGGTCGGTGGGGCCATCCATCTGGGCGTGGGCATCAGCCCCTTTGCCTATCTGGTCATGGTGCTGGTGGCGTCTTTGCCCAGTGCCAGCAACGTCTCTTTGTTGGCCGAGCGTTTCGGGGCTGATAACGGGCGCATTGCACGCATCATTTTGGTGACCACGGCCTTGGCCTTTTTGACCTTTTCGACCGCTGTGGCGGTGTTCAAGGCTTAAATCGCCTGAGGGTCCACATCGACCAGCCAGCGCAATACCCCTTTGTGCTGAGGCTGTTTGCGAAGTTGGTGCATCAATTGCTGAAGGGCAAACAGCGTTTGATGCAAATGTGCTCGTGAGGGGCTCTCGATAAGCATTTGCGAGCGTTCCACGTTGGCCACGCGTTGCATGCTCATGGGCACGGGCGGATAGAGGTTGACTGCATCCATCACCTGGGCAGTCAGACCCCAATCCGTGGGGTGCTGCTGCAACTGGTGTTGGGCTGCCCGGAGCAGGGCTTGCGCTACCTCCTGTGTGCGGGCGTCGGCCCGCAGCAGCGCCTGATGTACAAAGGGCGGTAATCCGGCTTGTTCACGTGCGAGCAGCTCATCTTGTGCAAACGCGGGGTAGTCGTGTGCCTTGAGGTGACGAAACACAGCGTGATCAGGGTGATGGGTTTGTACCCACATCTCGGCCTGCTGACTTTGATCGGCTTGCCTGCCAGCCCGTCCCGCCGCTTGCATGAGCAGGGCAAACAAACGCTCGGGCGCTCGGAAGTCGCTGGAAAACAAGCCATTGTCCGGATTGAGCGCTGCAACCAACGTGACGCGCCTGAAGTCGTGGCCTTTGGCAATCATTTGGGTGCCGATCAGGATGTCGACGTCGCCGGCATGCATTTGCGCCAATTGCGCTTGTAGCTGGCCGGCGTGCTGGGTGGTGTCCGCGTCCATGCGGGCAATGTGCACCGGTCGACCATCGGGGCGTTTCAAATGGCCCATCAGTTCGGCCACGTGTTCTTGCAACTGTTCGGTGCCCAGCCCCACGGGCAGGATGTCCGGGTTGCCGCACTGGGGGCAAGCAGGCGGCACACGCTGCGTCAAGCCGCAATGGTGGCAACGCAGGCTGCGATCGTTTTTGTGAAACACCCGAAATGCGCTGCATTGTGGACAGTCACTTTTCCAGCCGCAGTCAGCGCATTGCAGCACAGGAGCGTAACCGCGGCGATTGAGCAGCAGCAAGCTTTGTTCGCCGCGCGCCAGACGTTCCTGCAGTGCCTGCATCAGCGGCGCCGAAATGCGCGTGTTGCGGGGCTGATGGTTCATGTCCACACGCCGGATGGTCGGCATACGGCCCATGCCTACACGGCTGGGCATGTGCAGACGTACATAACGCCCGCCTTCGACCTCGGCCCGGCTGTGGTACCAACTCTCCAGCGAGGGCGTGGCTGAGCCCAGAATGACTTTGGCCTGTTGCGCTTTGCCTCGGTAAATGGCAAGGTCTCGAGCGGAGTAGCGGGCGCCTTCTTGTTGTTTGTAGCTGGGGTCGTGCTCCTCGTCGACCACGATCACGCGCAGGTGCGGCAGGCTCGCAAAAATGGCCATGCGCGTACCCAACACGATGCGCGCCACCCCTTGGTGTGCCAGCACCCAGGATTTAAGGCGCTGGGCTGGGGTCAAGCCACTGTGCATCGACACCACCGCTTGCGTGCCAAAGCGCGTTTGAACGCGTTCGAGCAATTGGGGGGTCAGGTTGATCTCGGGCACCAACAACAGCGCTTGTGCGCGATCGTCACGCTGGAGGATGCGGGCAATGGCCTGCAGGTAGACCTCGGTCTTGCCACTGCCGGTGTTGCCAAACAGCAAAAAGGGCCCTTGCTGCTGATCAAGTGTGTCGAGGGCTTGGGCTTGCTCGGTGCTCGCTTGCGGCGCTGTCTGGATGTGCAAGGCCACATCGCTGCTCAATTTAGACAACCGGCGCTGCATTTGTTCCGGGCTGAGCTTGTGCAGGCTGGGGGGCAGGGCTTGAGCCGCCACTTCGCCTACCGAGCGCTGGTAGTAACGTGCGGCAAATGTGACCAGAGCCATCCATTCAGCGTGAAGGGGGGGCAGATTCACGACATGGGCAATGGCGCGGGCCTTGATGAGTTCCAGCGTGTCTGGCTTGTCCACATGCGATTGCCACACCACCCCCAAGACCTCGCGTGAACCCAGGGGAACCCGAACCAAAGTGCCTGCAGGCAGCGCAAACGGGTGTGTGTAGGTCAGCCATGTGCCGACCTCGCTGTGTGCCGGGGTCTGGACAGCAACATCAACCCAGTGAATGTCGGCGCTCATGGTTTCGTGGATTATGGTGGTTTGCGGAGGTTTTGGTGATCAGGTTTTTTCTTGAAAATGAACCTAAGTCATTGATTTTTCATGGCTTTGAAAGTCATCCAAAAAACCTGTGGATAACTTTGTTGAAAACCACAGGTCATGAGCGCCAAACCCTTGCCAAATAAGCCTTTGATCAAAATGCCTATGGATGATGCACCCTTTTAAGTCTCAATAAAATCAACAACTTACGCAGTTATTGCCAGCGCGTCCATGGTGTGCGGTGAGGCCTGGCGCCCATCAGGGCAAGTCCCTATTTTTGTGCATAAGTCAAGCCCGTATAGACACGTTTGGTGCAAAAAAAGGTGCTTTGACCGGTGGTATTTATGCTAGTGATTACCGTCACTTAGCACTTCTGAGCGCACGTGAATAGCTGTGCACCGCTTCGACCAGGGCTGACACATGCTCGGGTGGGGTGTACTGGCTGATGCCGTGGCCCAGGTTGAAAATGTGCGTCGGGCCCGTGGTGCTGGCGTCGGTATGAGGCTTGCCGAAGCTGTCGAGCACGCGACGGGCCTGTTCGGCCACTTTTTCGGGCGGTGCAAACAGCACGTTCGGGTCGATGTTGCCTTGCAGGGCTTTGCCCGGGCCGCCCACCTCGCCACCCACCAGGGCGCGAGCCTTGCCGAGGTTCATGGTCCAGTCTAGGCCCAGCACCTCGCAGTCGAGCTCGCCCATCTCGGGTAGCCACAAACCGCCGCCTTTGGTGAAGACGATGCGCGGGATGCGGGCGCCTGCGTGTTCGGTCTTGAGCTGGGCCAGCACGCGCCGGGTGTAGGCCAGGGAAAACTCCTGGAAAGCCCCGTCGGCGAGCACACCGCCCCAGCTGTCAAAAATCATCACCGCTTGGGCGCCGGCTTCGATCTGGGTGTTCAGGTACAAGGCTACCGCGTCGGCATTGACCTGCAGGATGCGGTGCATCAGGTCCGGGCGGCTGTACATCAGGCTCTTG
>JALRIL010000173.1 GCA_023255445.1 Limnohabitans sp.
AGCAAGGCCTGATCTACCGTGGCAAACGCTTGGTCAACTGGGACCCAGTGCTGATGAGCGCGGTGTCTGACCTCGAAGTGGAGAGCGAAGAAGAAGACGGCTCGATGTGGCACATCCGCTATGACTTGGCCGATGGAAGCGGCTCATTGACCGTGGCCACCACCCGCCCCGAAACCCTGCTGGGCGACGTGGCCGTGATGGTGCACCCCGAAGACGAGCGCTACAAACACCTGATCGGCCAACAGGTCAACCTGCCTCTGTGCGGCCGCACCATCCCCGTCATTGCCGACGAATACGTGGACAAGGACTTCGGCACCGGCGTAGTGAAGGTCACGCCCGCGCACGACACCAACGACTACGCCGTGGGCCAGCGCCACAAGCTGGACATGATCTGCGTGCTGAACCTGGACGCCACCGTCAACGACAACGCGCCCGAGAAATACCGTGGCCTGGACCGCTTCGTGGCCCGCAAAGCCGTGGTCGCTGACCTCGAAGCCGCTGGCCAGCTTGTCGAAGTGAAAAAACACAAGCTCATGGTGCCCCGCTGCGCACGCACCGGCCAGGTGATCGAGCCCATGCTGACCGACCAATGGTTCGTCGCCATGAACCAAGTCGGTAAAGGCGACGCCATGGGCAAGAGCATCGCACAAAAAGCCATCGACGCCGTGCAGTCCGGCGCCGTGAGCTTTGTGCCCGAGAACTGGGTCAACACCTACAACCAGTGGATGAACAACATCCAGGACTGGTGCATCAGCCGCCAGCTCTGGTGGGGCCACCAAATTCCAGCCTGGTACGACGAAGACGGCCAGGTCTATGTGGCCCGCAACGAAGCCGAGGCACAAGCCAAAGCCCCCGGCAAGACCCTCAAGCGCGACGAAGACGTGCTCGACACCTGGTACTCCAGCGCACTCGTGCCTTTCAGCACCATGGGCTGGCCCGTAGCTGGCGAGGGTGACGGGACTGGACGCAGCGACATTGCGAGCGAAGCGAGTGAGAGCAAGGCCAGTACCGGCACCATCGCCAGCGGCCCCAAAGGCACAGGCACCACGGACTACGACCTGTACCTGCCCAGCAGCGTCCTGGTCACCGGCTACGACATCATCTTCTTCTGGGTCGCCCGCATGATCATGATGACCACCCACTTCACGGGTCGTGTGCCCTTCAAGCACGTCTACATCCACGGCCTGGTGCTCGATGCTCAAGGCAAAAAGATGAGCAAATCCGAAGGCAACGTGCTCGACCCGGTCGACCTGATCGACGGCATCACCTTGGAGCCTCTGCTCGAAAAACGCACCCAAGGACTGCGCAAACCCGAAACCGCGCCCAAGGTGCGCAAGCAGACCGAAAAAGAATTCCCCGAAGGCATCCCGGCCTACGGTGCCGACGCGCTGCGCTTCACCTTTGCCGCGCTGGCCACGCTGGGCCGCTCGATCAACTTTGACAGCAAGCGCTGCGAGGGTTACCGCAACTTCTGCAACAAGCTGTGGAACGCCACGCGCTTTGTGCTGATGAACTGCGAAGGCCAGGATTGCGGCCTCAAAGAACACGGCGCGGCCGAGTGCCTGCCCGGTGGCTATCTGGAATTCAGCCAGAGCGACCGCTGGATCGTCTCGGCCCTGCAGCGCATCGAAGCCGATGTGGCCAGGGGCTTTGCCGAATACCGCCTGGACAACGTGGCCAACACGATTTACGACTTCGTGTGGAACGAGTTCTGCGACTGGTTCCCGCCACCGGCCTTCGTCCGGATGGCCCCGCCGGTCGGCGGCATCAGCGTCGACATGCTCGTGCACGTCCACCGCACGCTGCCGGCATCGGGCGACGCATGGCTCGCCGGTGAGTTCGGCATCGAGACCAGCCACGCCGGGCTCGCCGTCGAGCGCGGCCGCATCGTCACCGCCGACGGCCATCCCGTCGCCGACTCGATCCAGACGCGGTGGACGATCGGATCGGCGTCGTGAC
>JALRIL010000041.1 GCA_023255445.1 Limnohabitans sp.
ATGGAGGCGGGCACTGACACCAACAGCATTGGCCGTTTGGATGTGTTCTCCACATTGCGCGCCTGCCCTGTGTGTGCCACGTCGTATGCCGAGTTGGACCCGCGCTTGTTCTCGTACAACAGCAAGCACGGCTGGTGCACCGACTGCGTGGGCACCGGCACGAAACTGAGCAAGGAACAGCGTAAAGTGTTTGACGATTCGGTCCGTGACGACAAAGACAAAGGCCGCGAGCAGACCTTTGCCGAGCCCGAAGTCGAAGACCTGGTGGACGTAGCCTGCCCGACCTGCGAAGGCACCCGCCTGAACGCCACCGCCCGCGCCGTCAAACTGCACGGCGCAGACCAGCAAGCCTGGCGCATCACCGACATCGCACGCCTGAGCGTGAGCGATGTGCGCCGCTGGGTCGAAACCCTGCAACTGCAAGGCCGCGAAGCCGACATTGCGCGCGACCTGATCCCCGAGATCAAAAGCCGCCTGGAGTTCCTCGAAGAAGTGGGTCTGGGTTACCTCACGCTCGACCGGGGTGCGCCCACGCTCAGTGGTGGAGAAGCCCAGCGCATCCGTTTGGCCGCGCAATTGGGCAGCAATCTGCAGGGCGTGTGTTACGTGCTCGACGAACCCACCATTGGCTTGCACGCCCGCGACAACCAGATCCTGCTGAATGCTCTGCACAAGCTGGGTGACAAGGGCAACACGCTGGTGGTGGTGGAGCACGACGAAGACACGATTCGCCGCGCCGACCACATCATCGACATCGGGCCGAGCGCCGGCAAACGCGGCGGGCGGCTGGTGGCCGAAGGTACGGCGGCCGATATTGCTGCCGCTGGTGATTCACAGACGGGTCGTTATTTGCTGCACGCCATGAAGCATCCGTTGCAGCCACGACGACTGGTTGTGGGTGTCTCTGCGCGGGGCGATGGGGTGGACTCCTCATGCTGCGGGGGTACGCAGAAATCGTCGTCCACCCCACCGCCCCACGCAGAGACACTGGCGGAGCTCAACTGGCTCACCCTCAATGGTGCCCAGCTCCACAACCTGCAAAACGTTGATGTCGAAGTCCCGCTCAAGCGCCTGGTCGCCGTGACCGGTGTCAGTGGCTCGGGTAAATCCACTCTGGCCCGCGACGTGCTGCTCACCAACGTCCAAGCCTTGGTGCAGCAGCGCAGCACGCAGGCGGGCCGCACCGCCCAGGACAACGGCGAACGCGTCCCATTGACGGGCTGCGGCGATGTGCAGGGCTTCGAGGCCATCGACCGCGTGCTCGAAGTCGATCAGACCCCGATCGGCAAAACGCCACGCTCCTGCCCGGCCACCTACATTGGCTTCTGGGACACGATTCGCAAATTGTTTGCCGAAACACTCGAGGCCAAAGCCCGAGGCTATGGCCCGGGCCGCTTCAGTTTCAACACCGGCGAAGGCCGTTGCCCCAGCTGCGAAGGCCAGGGCCTACGCACCATCGAGATGAGCTTTTTGCCCGATGTGAAAGTGCCCTGCGAAACCTGTCGCGGTGCCCGCTTCAACCCCGAGACGCTGGCGGTGAGCTGGCGCGGCAAAAGCATTGGTGACGTGCTGCAGATGGAAGTCGACGAGGCGGTGGAATTCTTCGCCAGCATGCCCAGCATCGCGCACCCGCTCCAGTTGCTCAAGGACGTGGGCCTGGGTTACCTGACGCTGGGCCAGCCTTCGCCGACCTTATCAGGCGGCGAGGCGCAGCGCATCAAGCTGGTGACTGAGTTGACCAAGGTGCGAGACGAAGTCGGCAAGCGCGGCCAGAAGGCACCGCACACGCTGTATGTGCTGGATGAGCCCACCGTCGGTCTGCACATGGCCGATGTGGACAAGCTCATCCGTGTGCTGCACCGTCTGGTCAATGCCGGGCACAGCGTGGTGGTGATCGAACACGACCTGGACGTCATCGCCGAAGCTGACTGGGTCATCGACCTGGGGCCTGAGGGCGGCAACGCGGGCGGGCGGATCGTGGCCACGGGCACGCCCGAAGAGTTGGTGCGCATTGGCACCCATACGGGCAAGGCGCTGGCGCCGGTGCTGGCGCGCACTTGAACCATTGACGGGAGCTGAACCATGCACACCTTTGCGACCCAACGTTTTTTCGAGGCCAGCCCCGATGCGGTGTTTGCGGCCATGGCAGACCCCGAACGTCTGGCCCGCTGGTGGGGGCCGCAGGGGTTCAGTAACGTGTTCGAGGTCTTTGAATTCAAGCCGGGCGGACGCTGGGTTTTCACCATGGTGGGACCAGACGGCGCGCACTACCCCAATGAATGTGTGTTTCGGCAGATCGAAGTCGGCCGTCGCGTGGTGATCGCGCATGTGGTGCAGCCGCTGTTCGAACTCGCCCTGAGCCTGGAGCCGGAGGCCGGTGGCACGCGGCTGGTATGGACCCAGGTGCTGGAGGACGAGGTCGTGGCCCAGGCGATGGCACACATCATTGAACCGGCCAACGAGCAAAACCTGGACCGTTTGAGCCAGGTGTTGGGTGTGTCGTCCGGCGCTTGAGCGCAGGCGCACGATAGATCAGGCCACGCCCAGCCGCCACAGCGAGGTGACTTCGGCCGCACGCGCCGCGTGCAGTGGGTCGCTGGCGTCCTGGGCTTTACCGTGGCGAGGCCGGGTGTCGAGCCGACCTAGTACCTGCAAGCCAGCCTCGGCGATCCACTGCAGCAACTGCTCGCGAGAACGCAGATTCAGGTGCTCGGCCAGATCGGAGAGGATCAGCCAGCCCTCGCCCCCTGCGCACAGGTGGGCCGACAGCCCCGACAGGAAGCCGCGCAGCATGGCGCTGTCGGCGTCGTACACCGCCTGCTCCAGCACCGAGGTGGGATGGGCGGGCAACCAGGGCGGGTTGCAGGCGATCAGGGCCGCCTGACCGGGGGGGAACAGGTTGGCCGGCAGCAACTCCACGCGGTCTTGCAGGCCCAGACGCAGCATGTTGTCGCGCGCGCAGGCCAGGGCGCGCTCGGACAGGTCGGTGGCCACCACACGTGGCACGCCACGTCGTGCCAGCACGGCCGACAACACGCCGGTACCGACGCCGATGTCGAATGCGACAGGGCAGGTGTGCAAGGCGGCGGGCAGTGGGGCTTGCGCCACCAGATCGACGTACTCGCCACGCACCGGTGAAAACACGCCATGGTGCGGGTGGATGTGTGCATCCTGCAGGGCCCCAATCGGTACGCCCTTCTTGCGCCACTCGTGGGCGCCGATCAGGCCTTGCAGGCTGCGCAGAGAGACCACGCGTGCCTGGCCATCGGGCGCACCCCAGGCCTCGGTGCAGGCCTGGGCCACATCGGGTGCGCGTTTCAGATGGATGCGGTAGCTGCCGTCCAGTTCGATCAGCAGCTGTCCGAGCACACGCACACGCAGCGCCTGCGCTTTGCGGTGAGCGGCAAACCCTTCTCCAGCAGAGGCGGGGGCAAGCGTTTTCTTGCGCCTGGCCGCTGCATCCATGCGCTGCGACATGGCCTGCAGCAGCTGGCGCGCTTGCTGAAAGTCGCCGCGCCAGAGCAGACCGGTGCCTGCGCTGGCCAGCCGGTAGGCCTCGTCCGCGTCGAGCGCGCTGACCACTTGCACGCGGCTGGGCAGGCGTGCACCGTTGTCGGCTTGCCAAAGCGCCGAGCGGGCGTGACCGTCTTCCTGCCAGGCCAGTAGGGGAGCGGAATGGCTCATGTGCGCACCTTCAGCAAATGGGTGGTCAGCTCGGCAAAGCCGGCGCCGCGCTCAGTTTGTGTGATGTAGCGCGGTGGATGGGTCAGTTGGTGTGCAAAGCGGCGGATATTGGCCACGCCCACACTGTGCGCAAAGTGCTGGAACATGATCTGGTCATTGCTCGAGTCGCCCACATACACCCAGCGGTCCAGTTCGGCCGTCAGATCACGGCCCCAGCGTTCGCGCACGATCCAGCGCGCCCCTTCGTACTTGTCGTGCTGGCCATACCAGCCGTTGATGTGGATGCTGCTGACGGTCGCGGTCATGCCTTCGGATTGCATGATGCGCATCACCGCATCGATGCCGGCCTGCGGCAGGTGGGTGAATTCGCTGTGATCAATGGCAATGTCGGTTTCACGACCGGCACTGTCTCGCGAGCGCATGGCGCCAGGGACGGTTTGTTCGATGTCCACCAGCACCTGCTGCATGTGCTCAAAGTGGGCGCTGCGGGTGGCGTCGTCCTGCTGATACAGCATGCGCAAAGGCTGACCTGTGACTAGCACCAGGCCGACAGCACCGTTTTCGGCAACGATGGCATCCACCGGCCAGCTTTGCGCAAAGGGTTTGCTCCAGCCCACAGAGCGACCTGTGACCAACACAAGGTGTAGACCTGCGGCCTTCAGATCATGGAGGGCTCGCTGGGCATCAGGCGTGATGGCGCCCGCTGTGGTCAGTGTGTCGTCGATGTCGGCAAAGACGCCAACGACACGATCCGCTTGCCATTCGGCCAGAGGGCGCATGACCGTCAGTTCGCCGAGCCCAGCGCCAGGCCCGCATGTTCGCGCAGCGGGTGGAAGTGGATCTTGGGAAAGCGCTCCTGCGCCAGGCGCACGTCGTAAGGACTGGTGCACAAGTACGCCAGCGTACCTGCGGCGTCCAGAGCCAGGCGCTGCGGGTACGTGGTGGTGAACTCGCGCAGGTCTTGCGCATTGTCGGCCGTGATCCAGCGGGCGCTGGTGTACTGGCAGCCTTCCAGGCGTACATCGCAGTCATATTCGGTTTTCAGGCGGTGCTGTACAACTTCAAACTGCAGCTGACCCACGGCGCCCAGCAGCATGGGGCCGCCGACTTCGGGTTTGAAGACCTGGATCGCGCCTTCTTCGCCCAGCTGGTCCAGGCCCTGTTGCAGCTGTTTGGTGCGCAGCGGGTTTTTCAGGATCACCGTCATGAAGAGTTCGGGCGCGAAGAAAGGCAGGCCGGTGAACTGCAGGTTGGCGCCGTCGGTGATGGTGTCGCCCAGCTGCACGCCGCCGTGGGTGGTGAAGCCGATGATGTCGCCCGCATAAGCTTCGTCCACCGCTTCGCGACGTTGGCTCAAAAAAGTCACCACGCTGGTGGGTCGCAGCTCCTTGCCGGTGCGTTGCACCTTGAGCTTCATGCCGGGTGTGTACTTGCCCGAAGCCATGCGCACAAACGCACTGCGATCGCGGTGGTTGGCGTCCATATTGGCCTGCACTTTGAAGACCACCCCCGAAAAGGCGGCGTCTTCGGGTTCAATGACCTTCTCGACTGGCTGCTTGTTGACGATGAGCGAACTCTTGCGTGGGCGCGGCGAGGGCGCCAGATCGACCAACGCGTCCAGCACTTCCATCACGCCGAAGTTGTTCACGCCGGAGCCGAAGAACACCGGTGTCTGCTTGCCGGCGAGGAAGGCTTCATGGTCAAAGGCGGGCGAGGCGCCGGTGGCCAGCTCCATGCTGTCCATGGCGGTCTGCCATTCATGGCCAAAGCGCTCGGCCAGTTTGGCCTGCTCGGTCAAAGGGATGGCTTCGAAGTCCTGCGGGCGGCGTTCGCTGCCCGACTCGAACACCGTCATGGCCTGGGTGCGTAGGTTGATGATGCCGCCAAAGCTTTTGCCCTGGCCCACCGGCCAGGTCATGGGCACGCAGGGCATGCCCAGCTCGCGCTCGACTTCGTCCAGGATGTCCAGCGGATCTCGCACTTCGCGGTCCATCTTGTTCACAAACGTGATGATGGGCGTGTCGCGCTGACGGCACACTTCGATCAGGCGGCGGGTCTGCGCTTCCACACCGTTGGCCGCGTCGATGACCATGAGCGCCGAGTCCACGGCGGTGAGCACGCGGTAGGTGTCCTCGCTGAAGTCTTTGTGACCGGGCGTGTCGAGCAGGTTAATGACGTGGTCGCGGTACAGCATCTGCATGACCGACGAGGCCACCGAGATGCCGCGCTGCTTTTCAATCTCCATCCAGTCCGAGGTCGCGTGGCGCGAAGCCTTGCGGGCCTTGACCGAGCCGGCAATCTGGATCGCGCCGGAGAACAGCAGCAGCTTTTCGGTCAGCGTGGTTTTGCCTGCGTCGGGGTGGGAAATGATGGCAAAGGTCCGGCGGCGCCGGGTCTCGTTGGCGTAGGTCACAAGGGGTCCTGGAGGGTGGCGCCGAGGCGCGGTGTTCGATGGGATGCGATTTTACCGGGCACCTCAGCATGTCAGTCCAGCTCAAGACTGTGGGCATACCCCCTACGCGCTCCCAGGTCAGATTCCATTAGAATAGGGCCATTCCGAGGAGCGTTGCAGCGCCCACCAGTGTCAAGCTGGCAGTAGGCGTGAGGCTCGGAACCCTTCCATTCGCAACGACGCTCATCCACTGGTCCAGTGCGGTGAGTCCATCTTCCAGATTGCCGCATTTCCCCAGTGGTTCACCCTTTTGCACTGGAGCGCTTACATGAATGCACCGCTTAAAACCGTCGTCAATGCCGACTGCGTGATCACCGACATCGGCCTGGCCGACTGGGGCCGCAAAGAGATCAAGATCGCCGAGACCGAAATGCCTGGCCTGATGGCCATTCGCGAGGAATTCGCCGCCAAACAGCCCCTCAAGGGCGCGCGCATTACCGGCTCGCTGCACATGACGATCCAGACCGCTGTGCTGATCGAAACCCTGCAGGCCTTGGGCGCACAAGTGCGCTGGGCATCGTGCAACATCTTCTCGACGCAGGACCATGCTGCTGCAGCCATTGCTGCTCGCGGTACACCGGTGTTCGCCATCAAGGGCGAGACGCTGGAACAGTACTGGGACTACACCCACCGCATTTTTGATTTTGGTGCCAAGGGCACCGAGGGCGAAGGCCCCAACATGATCCTCGACGACGGCGGTGACGCCACGCTGCTGATGCACCTGGGCAAACAAGCCGAAAAGAACCCGGCTGTGCTGGCCAATCCGGGCAGCGAAGAAGAGCGCATTTTGTTTGCCGCCATCAAGGCCAAGCTGGCCGAGGACAACACCTGGTACAGCCGCAAGAGCGCCCAGATCATTGGTGTGACCGAAGAGACCACCACGGGCGTGCACCGCCTCAAGGAAATGTCGGCCAAGGGCACGTTGATGTTCCGCGCCATCAACGTCAACGACTCGGTGACCAAGAGCAAGTTCGACAACCTGTATGGTTGCCGAGAGTCGCTGGTGGACGGCATCAAACGCGCCACCGACGTGATGATCGCCGGCAAGGTGGCCGTGGTCGCAGGTTACGGTGATGTGGGCAAGGGCAGCGCCCAGGCCCTGCGCGCCCTCTCTGCTCAGGTGTGGGTGACCGAGATCGACCCGATCAACGCCCTGCAAGCCGCGATGGAAGGCTACAAGGTGG
>JALRIL010000087.1 GCA_023255445.1 Limnohabitans sp.
GGCAAGCTGGCCAACACCCTGATCGAGATGGAGCAGGACGTGCAAAGCTCCATCAGCTACGCCGGTGGCAAAAAGCTGATGGACATTCGCAAGGTGAACTACGTGATCCTGGGCGGCGACAACGCAGGCGAGCACCTGCTGATGTAAACCACGCCCTCAGGCTGAAGCCAGCGCCAGCGCGTACTGCTGTACTCGCGAGCCTGGCTCAGCCACCTGGCTCAGGATGCTGAAATGGTCCAGCCCGGGCAAGGCTTCACATACCGGCACCACCGCCTCCCCCCATGCCTGGCCGATGTGCTGCGCCTGTCGAATGAACTCAAAACTCTCATTGCCCCCCACCAGCACATTCAACTGTGCGTGGCGCGGCCTTGGATAAGCTGCAGGGCTGCACGCCCGTGCATCAGCCCGAGTCAAACGCAAATCAGACTGCAAAAAAGGCGCCTGCCGCAAAGGCGCCAGCTCGTACAAACCTGACAGCGACAAAGCTCGACTGACCACCCGGGCGGGCAATTGGCGGCCCAGCGCTTTCCAGTTGCAACATAAAAGCATGGTCGCCAGGTGTCCCCCGGCGGAGTGCCCCATCAGCGCAATGCGCTGGCGGTTGCCCCCGTAGTCGCCGATGTGCTGCCACACCCAGGCCAGCGCCCGCGCACACTGCAGTGCAATCGAAGGCACGGACACAGGCACCTGAGGCGTTCCCGGACAGAGGGCATAGTTGATCACCACCACACACGCGCCGGCCTGCAGCAAAGGCTCAGCCACAAAACTGTGATTACTTTTATCCAGACTGCGCCAATAGCCACCGTGAATGAACACCACCACGGGCGCATCGGGAGTATGGGCAGGAAAGATGTCCATAGTTTCATTGATGCCTTCGCCATAGGGCACATCGGCGTGCATGGTCCACTGCGAGCGCACCCGGGCCGATGCTGTGTGCCAGTGTTCAAAATGGCGCGCATAGTCCGGCACCAACGCCCGGTTGTTGTACATGCGCTCATGCCAAGCGGCGTCTTTGTGTCCCATGTCCAGCTCCAGTTGGAAGAGTCGCCATGATGTCACGCTCGCCTGCACCGCCCTGCAAAAAACGTGACAATGCGCCCATGAACACTTCAACCCGTCCTACCCTCGCCGTCCTGGGCATTGGCCGTATGGGCCTGCCCATGGCGTCGCGCCTGTGCCAGGCTGGCTTCACGGTACACGCATGGAACCGTACCCCCGCCAAAGCCCAAGCGCTGGCCGCCCTGGGTGCCCACATCCACACCCAGGTGCAGGATGCGGTGCGCCATGCCGACATCATCATCAGCCTGCTGGAAAACGGCCCCGTGGTCGAAGACGTGTTGTTTGGCCAGGGTGCGGCGCAGGCCATGCAACAGGGCGCCTTGATGGTGGACATGGCCTCGATCAAACCTGCCGAGGCCCGCGACCATGCGGCACGGCTACAGGCGATGGGCGTGCACCATGTGGATGCTCCGGTATCTGGCGGTACCGTCGCCGCAGAGGCCGGCACCCTGGCCATCATGGCGGGTGGCGATGCCGCTGACCTGGCGCGTGCTGCCCCCGTGCTGCAGCACCTGGGCAAAACCACCCATGTGGGCCCGCATGGCGCGGGGCAACTGGCCAAACTGGCCAACCAAATGATTGTGGGCATCACCATCGGTGCGGTGGCCGAGGCGCTACTGCTGTGCGCCAAAGGCGGCGCCGACATGGCCAAGGTGCGCGAAGCCATTGGTGGCGGCTTTGCCCAAAGTCGCATTCTGGAGCTGCACGGACAGCGCATGATTGACCGGGACTTCGCACCGCGCGGCAGCATGACGGTGCAGCGCAAAGACATGCGCAACGCCCTGGCCACCGCGCAAGAGCTGGGCTTTGAGGCGCCCATCACCACCTTGTTCGAGCAGCTCTACACCGAGGGCATCGAGCACGGCCTGGCCGATAAGGACCATTCCAGCCTGTTCCTGGAACTGGCCCGCCGCAACGGCATGGTCTGAGGGGCGCTTAAAGCTTGAGCTCCAGGCGCAGCTGTAAGCTGCGCCAGCTCGGCGAGGTGCTGGTACTGGCCTCCGTTACACCCCCATTCGTGTAACTGCGGCTGGCCATGTAGTCCTGACCCAAAGCGTTAGATAGCGTCAGGCGCAAGCCGGTGCGGTCGTTGATACGCCACAAGCCATACAGATCGAGCACCCGTTTTGCGCCAATCCACGCACGCTGCTCGGCACTGACACGGGTGCTGTAGGCGGGGTTCACGTTCAAATTACCGCCTACCGTCAACGGCCAGCCGCGCATGCGGTAGTCCGCCCCGAGGTTGGCTGTCATGTCCGGTTGACGGTCGAGCCGGTTGTCCGGTCCGGGCACGCCCTCGACCTTGGAGTGGAAAAAGCTCAGATTGCTGCGCACATCCACAGGCAAGGCCGCAGGCCACCACTGATTGAGACGGAACTTGGCCTCCAGCTCCAGGCCTTGGGTGATGGCTTTACCCACATTGGCAGGCGCAGCCACAAAACGCGAGCCCTCCAGCGTGGTTGTGTAGCGAATCAAGTCCTGCACATGGCGTCTGAACACGGTGGCGCTGAGCACGCCCCCCTGCGCCAGATAGCGCTCAAACGTGAGGTCCACCCCCGTGGCCAGCTCCGGACGCAGGTTCGGGTTGCCACTACGGTCGGGATTGGTGGGACTGTTTTCGCCCGTGCTTTGCTGGTACAGCCCGATCAGGTTGTACATCGACGGGGCCTTGTAACTACGCGTCAGGCTCATCCGAATCTGGTCGCGTTTGTCCGGGTCCGGCTTGAAGACCGCATGCACAAGCGGCGTCCACACACCGCTGCGGTGACTGCTGCCACTGTCGCCAGCGTCGCCTTGCGTCAAGATGGATTCGTAGCGCAAACCGCCATAAGCCGACCATTGCTTGTTGATGGGAAATTCGTCCTGGCTGTACAGCGCCCAGCGCCGGGTGCTGGCCGAAACGTTTCCTCCCTCGGTCACCACCGCCGTATTACCCGATTCACGGCGACGCACCTGTTCGTATTCCAGACCACTGACGATCTGGTGCCCACTGTCGAGTGCGCGCGTCCATTTGCCACTGAGGTTGGTGCTTTGGTCCAGAAAATCCTGGTCCTGCGTCACGCTCGGCAACCAGTTCAATGTCGGGCTGCCGCCCGACTGATCCATGCGGTAGGCGTAGCGCGACTGCCCTGCGCCCAAACGCAACTCCAGCTTGTCGTCAGCCGACAAGCGCTGACTCCACACACTGTTGAGGCGGGCCATGGCAAAGTGACTGTAGCGACTCTGCGCAGCAGCGTCAGCGCTTGTCCCGTCCGTCACGGTGCTGCGGCCCGAACCAGCGTTTTCGGCGTACAACACAAAAGGCATCAAGGTCAGGCTTTTGCCCCCCTCGCCTTTCCATTGAAAACGGCCATTCATATGCAGGCCACGGCGATGACCTGTGGACACCTCCTGGCGCCAGCGCTCGCCGGCGGTACCGGTGGTGTGCGTCTGCGTCTGGTCACCTCGCTCACCGTCGGAAGCCGACACCGTGAGCGAGCCCGGCATCGGTCCGCCTGGCATCTGGTGGACCCACTGCAATTGCGCAACGCCCAGGCCATGCTCCTGACTGTGCGAAAGCTTGAGCTCATCGGGCTGGGTTTTGCGCCCTTCACGCATGACGATGTTGATCGTGCCGGCAATGGCCTGCGCCCCGGTCTCGGCCGTCGGCGCACGCATGATTTCAATGCGCTCGACCTGGCCCGGGGGCAAGGAGGTCACATCAAAGCCGGGGGGCACACGCTCGCCGTCCATCAGGATCTGGGTGTAGCCGCTGCCCAGACCACGCATGCGAATGGCGCCACCCCGGCCAGGCGCGCCCATCACAGTCACGCCGGGCTGGCGCTTGAGGACCTCGCCCACGGTGGCGTCGCCCTGCTGGTCCAACTCTTCGCGTCCGATGACGATTTTGGACGCTGTGGATTGTTCTCGCTCACGACTGACGTTATCGCGCTCTGCCCGGATTTCGACCTGGCCCATGTCGGTCGCGCTCTGGGCCCAGGCCCCGAGGCAGGCCATGGCCAAAGCCACTGGCGTCAAAGGTTTGAGTAAAGGCTGGAAAAGGACTGGCGTGCGCATGGCCTGCATTCTGGCAGGCCGCCGGTTTTTTTTCGTGGTCTGAAACGTAAAACCCCTGCGCAGAGGCAGGGGTTGCGTTCACTCGCCGGACTTGAACAGCGCGGCCACCTTGCGCTTGGGTTTGATGTTGGCCGACACACCCGAGCGGCTGGGCGTGGGGCTGGTCTGCTTTTCCCACACCGGTGCAGCTTCTGATACGCTGGCCTCGTAGGGTTTGTCAAAGAAAGGATCGCGCTGAATGGCGGCCGGTCGGAAACCGCCACTGCGGCGCTCCTGAGGCGCGTCCAGCACATCGCGGGGGTCGCGTTCCTCGCGGCGACGGTAACCGCCCTCACGGTCGCTACGCTCTCCCCGCTCCGAGCGCTCGCCATAACGCCCACGACGCTCATCTTCAAGGGCGAACGGCTCGACCTCAATGTTCTTCTTGATCAGTTTTTCGATCTCGCCCACCAGGCGGTTGTCGCCGGGCGCCACCAGCGTCACTGCCAGACCACTGGCCCCTGCGCGTCCGGTGCGACCAATGCGGTGCACATAGTCTTCGGCATTGAAGGGCACATCAAAGTTGAACACCGCCGGCACGTCCTTGATGTCCAGGCCGCGGGCCGCTACATCGGTACACACCAGCAAATGGACTTCACCCTTTTTGAAGGCCTCCAGCGTCTTGAGGCGCTCGTCCTGACTTTTGTCGCCGTGCAAGGCACCTGTCTTGAAACCATCACGCTCCAGCGCACGCGCCAGACGCGCACAACCGAGCTTGCTGTTGCTGAAAATAAAGGCCTGCTGCAAGCCACGGTCGCCCAGCACTTTTTTGATCACACGGCGCTTGTCGTCGTCAGCGGCGGCAAAAAAGCGTTGCTCGACGGTGGAAGCGGTTTCGTTGGGTCGTGCCACCTCGATGGTGACCGGGTCTTGCAAATAGCTGCCCGCCAGGCGCTTGATCTCGGGCGAGAAGGTGGCCGAAAACAGCAGCGTGGTGCGGGTCTTGGGCAGGTAGCTCAGGATGCGCTGCAGGTCGGGCAAAAAGCCAATGTCCAGCATGCGGTCGGCCTCGTCGAGCACCACGTACTCCACCTGGTTGAGGACGGCGGTTTTGGCTTCAATGTGGTCGAGCAAACGACCTGGCGTGGCCACCAGCACCTCAACGCCTTTTTTCAGCTCGGCCGTCTGGGGCTTCATG
>JALRIL010000103.1 GCA_023255445.1 Limnohabitans sp.
CCTCTTGGCTCTGCTCGAGGAAGTTACCACCGAACCATGAACCGTTCATGAAGAAGCCATCCACACCCACGCCTACCAGTACATCGTGGAATCGCTGGGTTTGGACGAATCCGAAATCTTCAACGCCTATCACGAGGTCCAGTCGATCCGCGACAAGGACGAGTTCCTGATCCCGTTCATCGATGCGATCATGGATCCGCACTTCAAGACTGGCACCATGGAAGCCGACCAGACCCTGCTCAAGAGCCTGATCGTCTTCGCCTGCCTGATGGAAGGCTTGTTCTTCTACGTTGGCTTCACCCAGATCCTGGCGCTGGGTCGCCAAAACAAGATGACCGGTGCTGCAGAGCAGTACCAGTACATCCTGCGTGACGAGTCCATGCACTGCAACTTCGGTATCGATCTGATCAACCAGATCAAGCTCGAGAACCCGCACCTGTGGACCGCCGAATTCAAGGCCGAGATTAAGGCCCTGTTCCAGAAGGCCGTTGATCTGGAATACCGTTACGCCGAAGACACCATGCCGCGTGGCGTGCTGGGACTGAACGCCTCCATGTTCAAAGGCTATCTGCGCTACATCGCCAATCGTCGCGCCACGCAAATTGGCCTGGAAGCGTTGTTCCCGAATGAAGAAAATCCGTTCCCATGGATGAGCGAAATGATCGATCTCAAAAAGGAACGCAATTTCTTTGAAACACGCGTCATCGAGTACCAGTCTGGTGGTGCCCTGTCCTGGGATTGACCTGCATACTCATGTACACCCCATTCAAGCCGCAAGCAAGCCACCCTCTGAGGGGGTGGGTGCTGCGGCTTTCCCGTATTCATGGCGTTGGAGCTTGCTTCAACGCCATGAATCGTTTTGCACCCTCCAACTCGTGCAAAGCGTTTCCCTGTGTTGATTTCTCAACTTGATCAAGGAGAAAACCATGGCAACTGCAAAAAAAGCAGCCGCAAAAAAAGCTGCACCCAAAAAGGCCGCTCCGGCCAAGAAACCTGCTGCTAAAAAGGCTGTGGCCAAAAAGCCCGTAGCCAAGAAAGCCGCAGCCCCCAAGAAAGCTGCTCCGGCCAAGAAAGCTGCTGCTCCTAAAAAAGCCGCCGCTAAAAAGCCCGTAGCCAAGAAAGCTGCACCGGCCAAGAAAGCCGCCGCTCCTAAAAAAGCTGCTGCTAAAAAGCCCGTAGCGAAAAAAGCTGCTGCTCCTAAAAAAGCCGCCGCCAAAAAGCCCGTGGCCAAAAAAGCTGCTGCTCCTAAAAAAGCCGCCGCCAAAAAGCCCGTAGCCAAGAAGGCAGCTGCCAAGAAAGCCGCTCCTAAAAAAGCCGCTGCCAAAAAGCCTGCCGCCAAAAAAGCTGCTGCCCCCAAAAAGGCTGCTGCCAAAAAAGCAGCCAAGGCCCCTGCCCCTGCTGCACAAACCACGTTGAGCCCTCAGGCTGCGTGGCCGTTCCCTTCGGCCGCCAAACCCTGATCCTCTCGAGGACTCAAGCAGCAAGCCTGCCACTGAAAAGTGGCAGGCTTTTTTAATCTTCAGGGCTCGACACTGCGCAAGCGATACCCTGTCACGGGCGTAAGACGGGCATCGATCGAGAATTCCAGGCGCACCTGCACGCTTTGTTCTGGCTGCAGCGTGGGCGCCAACTGCAGCTCCTGCAAGGTCAGCACCCGCCTCAAAACCGGCTGCTCTTGCACATCCAGCAAGGTCAGTTCCAGCACAGGAGAACGCACAGACCAAGTGGCCGTATTGCGCAACACGGCAGTCAAGGCATAGCCCTCGTTCAAGGGAACAAAGCTCGAGGTATCGATCACCACATCTTGGGCACGCATCGGCGCAGGCACTTCGCAGCGCACGACAGCGCACACGCGGTTGACCGTAGACCAGATCCCCGGCCATGTGGTCACGACCGCCTGTCGCTGCTGAAACAGCACCAGCAGGGGCAGTGCACCCAAGAGCAGCAGCGCTGCACTCCACAAACCCGTTGCCTTGGTGGGGGGCATGTCGTCGAGTGAAGTTTGCTGTGCGGACTGCCCCTCTGGCGTCTTGGTGCTCAAAGGCTCCAGCGACTGCTGCCAATTGACCACCAGGCCTGTACTGTCAAAAACACGTTCGCACTGGCTGCAGCGCAGCCACGCCTGCGCTTGCGTCAACTGCTCAGGCAGGACACGAAAAGTGGTTTGACAAGAGGGACAACAGGTGATCCATGCCATGGTGGCATTTTAGAGGGCCTAGCAGGGCTCGGGCAGACTCAAGCTCTGTGGGCAGTCATCAAGATCCAGCCCTCTTGCGCGTCAGCCACCTGCAGTTGCATCCAAGGCGCATAAGCGGCCTTGAGTTCATCGGCCTGGCGCTCCAGAATGCCGGCCAGAACCAGGCTCCCCCCCGAAGCCACATGCGCGCATAACAGCGGCGCCAGGACCTTCAGTGGTGTGGCCAGGATGTTGGCCAACACCGTGTCGTAAGTACCTTGGGCCATCTCGGGAAAGCCGGCATGCAATTGCACATGATTGGCTTGCGCATTGAGTTGGGTCGATTGCACCGCCGCCTCATCAATATCCACGGCGTCCAGATGCTGCGCGCCAAACTTGGCTGCACCAATGGCCAAAATACCGGAACCGCAACCGTAGTCCAACACCCGCTGGCCTGCCACCGGATGGGTGGCCAGCCAGCGCAGGCACATACGTGTGGTCGGATGGGTGCCCGTGCCAAATGCCAGGCCCGGGTCCAAGCGGATGGTGTGTTGCGCCTGGGCAGGCGGCTCGTGCCAGGTTGGCACGATCCAGAATTCCGGCGTGATTTCGACAGGCGCAAACTGAGACTGCGTCAAACGCACCCAGTCCTGGTCTTCGACTGCGCGAATGCCCAAGCTCGAGCAACCCTGAAAAAAGTCCTGTACCCGCAGCAAGTCCAGCGCTTGCTGAGCTTGCGCCTGCTGGGTGAAGAGCGCGACCAATCGCGACCGGTTCCAGCCCGATTGCGGCGCAGGCATGTCGGGCTCGCCAAAGATGGCTTGCTCAGCATCGGTAAAGGCATCGGCATCTTCAACCGACACACTCAACGCATCCAGCGCCTCCAGAGCGTCACTCAGGTCGTCAATGCATTCCTGGGGAGCCAACAGGCATAGCTCGTACATGGGTCAGCGCTTGTGTTGTTCGAGCCAATGCTCAAGGTAGTGGATATTGGTGCCGCCGGTCATGAACTTGGCATCCACCATCAACTCGCGGTGCAGCGGGATGTTGGTTTTAATGCCTTCAACCACAGTCTCGGCCAAAGCTGTTTGCATGCGCGCAATGGCCTGCTCACGCGTGTCGCCGTGGACAATGATCTTGCCAATCATCGAGTCGTAGTTGGGCGGCACAAAATAGTTGGTGTAGGCATGTGAGTCCACACGTACGCCAGGGCCACCAGGCTGATGCCACATGGTGATACGTCCCGGCGAAGGAATGAACTTGAAGGGGTCTTCTGCGTTCACGCGGCATTCGATGGCATGACCGCGAATTTCGATCTGGCGCTGGGTAAAGGGCAGCTTTTCGCCAGCGGCCACCATGATCTGGGTTTTGACAATGTCCACACCCGTGATCAGCTCAGTGACGGGGTGCTCGACCTGCACACGGGTGTTCATCTCAATGAAATAAAACTCGCCGTTTTCGTACAGAAACTCGAACGTGCCTGCGCCTCGATAGCCGATTTTTTTGCACGCCGCCACGCAACGCTCACCAACTTTTTCGACCAGCTTGCGGGGAATGCCAGGCGCTGGCGCCTCTTCAATCACCTTCTGGTGGCGGCGTTGCATGGAGCAGTCACGCTCGCCCAGGTACACCGCGTTACGGTGCTTGTCGGCCAGGACCTGAATTTCCACATGGCGCGGGTTCTGCAAG
Source organism: Limnohabitans sp. (assembly GCA_023255445.1). Lineage (GTDB taxonomy): Bacteria > Pseudomonadota > Gammaproteobacteria > Burkholderiales > Burkholderiaceae_C > Limnohabitans_A. The sequence continues at coordinate 3,866 of JALRIL010000103.1, forward strand.
AACTTTTCCATATAGACAGCAGGATTGCCAAACGCAGCGCCCGCCTCGGCCTTGGTCATTTGCACCGCATTGATCAAGGCGGCCTCGGTATGCACCACGCGCATACCACGTCCACCACCGCCACCGGCGGCCTTGATGATGACGGGGTATCCCACGCGCTTGGCAATCGCCCGGATCTGAGCGGGATCATCGGGCAACTCGCCCTCCGAGCCCGGCACGCAGGGCACACCCGCCTTGATCATGGCCTGCTTGGCCGAGACCTTGTCGCCCATGATGCGGATGGACTCGGGCGTCGGGCCAATGAACTGGAAACCAGACTTCTCTACGCGCTCGGCGAAATCGGCGTTCTCGCTCAGGAAACCGTAACCGGGGTGAATAGCCTCGGCATCGGTCACCTCGGCGGCTGAGATGATGGCCGGCATGCTCAGGTAACTTTGCGCCGAAGGGCCAGGGCCAATGCACACCGCCTCGTCAGCGAGCTTGACGTATTTGGCATCCTTGTCAGCCTCGGAATACACCATGACGGCCTTGATGCCCAATTCGCGACAGGCGCGCTGAATGCGCAAGGCAATTTCGCCTCGGTTGGCGACCAGGATTTTCTTGAACATGGCCAGATCCGCTTATTCGATGATGAACAGGGGCTGTCCGTACTCGACAGCCTGACCGTTTTCGCACAACACCTGGGTGATGGTGCCGGACTTGTCGGCATCGATTTCGTTGAGGATCTTCATGGCCTCAATGATGCACAAGGTGTCGCCTTCCTTGACTTGGCTGCCCACCTGTACAAAGGCGGCGGCGCCGGGGCTGGAGGCGCGATAGAACGTGCCCACCATGGGCGATTTCACGGCATGACCAGCAGGTGCTGCGGGAGCAGCGGGCTCAGCCACAGGCGCCGACGATGCGGCGATTGCAGGGGCGGCCGCAACCACAGGTGCGGCCATGGCCACCGGGGCTGCAGCAACAGCACCCGCCACACTCTTGACGATACGGACCTTGCCTTCGGCTTCGGTGATTTCCAGCTCGGACACATTGGATTCGGACACCAGGTCAATCAGTGTCTTGAGTTTGCGCAAATCCATGGAACCTCCTGTAAGCATGTGTTAGATGCCCGCAATGTACACCAATTGGACTTTAAATCCCGTCTTTTGAACGGACAACAGCGGCTTTTTTGCTCGGAATGTGTGCCAAAAGGTCGTTCCATCGCTTGGCCTTCATGCCCGGCCTTGATCGCGCAACCAATCCGACAAGTCTTTTTCGCTTAATTTGCCTAGTTTTTGCCTGTAAATGCCTCCATCTTTGGACAAAAAGATACTAAAAGGCAATCCACCCGCACCGTTACCCAGTGTTTTGGTGAGGGTCAACCCTTGCGAATCAAGGAGGCCCACAGGCATGCGCACATTCTGTTTACCCAGAAAAGCCTTGACCGCATCAGCACGATCAACCGCCAAAGCAAGCACTTGCATGCCGTTGGGGCCATGTTGACGCCAAAAAGCGTCAATCATGGGCAACTCCTCAACACAAGGTGGGCACCATGTGGCCCAAAAGTTCAACAGCAAAGGCTTGCCCCGCAAGGAAGACAGTGCAAGCGTGGATCCGTCAGGCGTCGACACATTCAACGCCCAAAGATCCATAAGCGCCTGGGGCTGCGCCGGGGTTTCCCGCCATCGCCAAACGGCAGTGCCCAGGCCCGCCAGCAAGGCACCTGCGGCCACCAGCCAGGAACGCCGATCCTTGCGCATGATGATCTCAGTCATGAATCGCTCCATCTTGAAGTGACAACAAAGCCTGCACAGCCGCTACGTTACCCCTAGGCGGGCGCCCTCGCCCATCCGGCAACAAGGCACCCCGCAAAGCCCCCCGGTCGTGTACACGCATGTACACCCCTACGCCATGGGGCCAGTCCCGCACGCGCTCAACCACATGCAACACCGGAACAGGTTCACGTCGGCCCGCATCGATCTGCCCGACGTCATAAGCGATGTCTTGGTTGATCAGCGCAATCTCCGGAGCCTTGGGGTCATCCACATACAAGTCAAGGTCCACATCTGACAATTGGGATGCATAGCCCAGCCAGACAGCCCCCGTCAGATAGGGCTCAAATGCCTGCATTAGCTCCATCCAATGCAGGGCCACTTTGCGCAACTGCCATAAATACAAGGCATGGGTATCGGCATGAAACAGCTGCAAATGCTCGCGAACAGCGTCTTCGATCAATTCATTGCTGGGCAAGGCCGTGCGCGCAGGCAAGCCCAATTGCCGCAACGCATGGTTCTTGGCAGGACCAAAACGCAGCCCATCCTCCACCACCAGTTGTGCAGCCACGGCCGCAATCTCCTGCATCTCATCACTCATGCGAGGCATTGTGCACGCAAAGCCCACTACCCTGCCCCTAGAATCGTGGAATGCACATTCATATTCTTGGTATTTGCGGCACGTTCATGGGCGGCCTGGCCGCCATCGCCCGCGAAGCAGGCCACAAAGTCACCGGCTGCGATGCAGGCGTTTACCCCCCCATGAGCGATCAACTTCGCGCCCTGGGGATCGAGTTGATCGAAGGGTTTGGTCCCGAACAAATGACCTTGAAGCCCGACATGTACGTGATCGGCAACGTGGTGAGCCGTGCCCGCTTGGCCGATGGCTCCCCCAAGTTCCCGCTGATGGAGGCGATCATGGAGGCCGGCGCCCCTTACACCAGCGGCCCGCAGTGGTTGGCCGAACATGTGTTGCAGGGTAAGCACGTTCTGGCTGTGGCCGGCACCCACGGCAAAACCACCACCACCTCCATGCTTGCCTGGGTGCTCGAGGAAGCTGGCCTTGAGCCCGGTTTTCTGGTGGGCGGCGTCCCTTTGAATTTTGGGGTGTCGGCGCGTCTGGGCGGCGGCAAGTACTTTGTCATTGAGGCCGACGAATACGACACAGCCTTCTTCGACAAACGCAGCAAGTTTGTGCATTACAGGCCGCGTACGGCAATTTTGAACAACCTCGAGTTCGATCACGCAGACATCTTTGACGATCTGGCCGCCATCGAGCGTCAGTTCCACCACCTGATGCGAACCGTGCCCGGCTTGGGGCGCGTGGTCGTCAATGGCCTGGAAGAAAGCTTGACGCGTGTGCTGGCGCAAGGCTGCTGGAGTGAAGTGCGCACCTTCGGCTCAGCCGTGAGCGACTTCGTGGCCGAGGGCGAGCCTTCGCACTTCAAGGTACTGCAAACTGGCAGGCCTGCAGCTGAGGTGAAATGGTCCATGGGCGGTGTTCACAACCAGCTCAACGCACTGGCCACCATTGCGGCGGCTGAGCATGTGGGTGTGTCACCTGCTGTGGCTGCACATGCACTGAGCACATTCGAAAACGTTAAGCGCCGCATGGAAGTTCGCGGCGCAGTGAACGGCATCACCGTCTACGACGACTTTGCCCACCACCCCACGGCGATTCGCACCACCGTCAACGGTCTGCGCCGCCAGGTGGGCGATGCGCGCATCTTCGCCATCTTCGAACCCCGCAGCAACACCATGAAATTGGGCACAATGAAAGCCCAACTGCCCTGGAGTCTGGAGGAAGCCGACCTGGCGTTTTGCCACTCAGGCGGGCTGGGGTGGGACGCTTCGGCAGCACTTGCCCCCATGGGCAAGCGCGCAACGATAGGTGCGACGATTGATGAAGTGATCGCACAAGTGGTCGCCCAGGCGCGTCCAGGCGATCATTTACTGTGCATGAGCAACGGCGGCTTTGGTGGTATCCATGACCGCCTGCTGCAGGCCCTTAGTCCGCGAGCTTGAAGACCTCGGGATTGATCAAGCAAGGAGGGCGCTGACCCGACAGTGCGGCCACCAGGTTGTCTGCGGCAAGCATGGCCATGGCCAAACGCGTCTTCCGAGTGGACGAACCGATATGCGGGGTCAAGGTCACATTGTCGAGCCCCAGGAAACCGGGGTTGAGCGCGGGCTCGTTCTCAAACACGTCCAGACCGGCACCCGCAATGCGTTGGGTCTTGAGGGCTTCAATCAACGCCTGGTCATCTACAACACCGCCACGAGCAATGTTGATCAGGTGGGCACTTGGTTTCATCAAAGCCAGTTCGGCCGCACCAATGGCGTGATGTGTTTGTGGCGAATATGGCAGTAATGCCACCAAAAAATCGGACTCTTTGAGCAGATCTTCCTTGCTCACCCAGCGGGCATGGCAAGCCTTTTCCTGTTCGTCGTCCAAGCGGGTGCGGTTGTGGTAGATAACCTGCATGTCAAAGCCTAGCGCGCGCCGCGCTACAGCCTGTCCGATGCGCCCCATGCCCAAAATGCCCAGTGTGGCATGGTGAATGTCCTGGCCCAGCCAGGCATCCTGAAATTTCCAGCCCTTCCACTGCCCCTCACGCACCCAACGGTCTGCTCCCACCACCCGGCGACCAGATGACAGAATCAGACTCCAGGCTGTGTCAGCCGTCGTGTCGTTGAGGACACCAGGTGTGTTGGTGGCCATCACGCCTGCAGCAGTGATGGCGGGCACATCGAAGTTGTTGTAACCCACAGCCACATTGCACACCGCTTTCAAGTGCGGGGCCTGCCCCAGCACACTCGCATCAATACGGTCAGACAACATGGTGATGGCCCCCACCTTGTCCGCCAGGCGTGCCGCCAATTGCTCGGGTGACAACGGCGCATCCACATCGTGGTAATCCACCTCGAAGTCGGCCTGCAGGCGGTCCAGTACTTCAGGGAACACTTGCCTGGAGACAAGAATCTTCGGTTTCATACCCATCCTTGGTCAGGCATCCCTGTTGGTCAGGGTTTCATAGAACTCGTAGGCAGCCATGACCACGCCCACCAGCATCACCAGGGTCAGGGACAAGGCCTTGAGCTTGATCATGGGCGGCAGCAAAAAAGCCACCAGCAACACAAGACCCAACAAACTCACCAGTGTTTTAAATCCAAACATGTCATCCTCTCTTTCGGATAGCGGCTTTAGCCATTGATTGCCGACATCAGCCAGTTCGCGGTTCGGAGCAGTCGAGCGTCATCCCCCACACGGCCCACAAGCTGCACCCCAACGGGCATACCGTTGCTGGTGCGCAGCAAGGGGACGCTGATGGCGGGCATGCCACAGTACGTCCACAATGTGCAAAACAAAGGACTGCCCGTTGAGGTCAAACCCAAGGGTGCCGAGCTGGCTGTTGCGGGCGTGATGATGGCGTCATACTGATCAAACACATCATCAAGCGCCTCAGTTATCTGCAGCATTCTGGCTGCCGACGCCAGGTAGTCCACCGCCTTGATTTGTCGACCCCGTTCAATCTGCTGGCGCAGGCTGTCCGACATGTGTGCCGCGCCCCGGTCATATTCGTCAGCAAAGTGGCTGGCAATGCCCGCCTCCATCAAGGTCTGGTGCCAGGTCAGGGCTTGATTGGCAGATGAGGGCAAGGGAAACTCGTTGAGTTGCTCCGAGCCAAGCACCTGCGCCAGTTCTGCAAAACCCTCCTGAACCTCAGCATCCACCTCGTCCCACCACGGCGTTTTGATCAAAGCCAGCTTGGGCGGCATGGGCGGCTCTTCGGCAGCAATGCGCACAAACGGCACTGGCGCATGCGGTCGCATACCCTCGTCATCAGCGTCATAGACCGCCAGCACTTCAGCGATCAAGGCCAGGTCTTGCACATCGCGCGCAAAAAATCCTGGCTGATCCAAGAGTTCGGACTGCACCAGAATGCCGCGACACGACACCGTCCCGCGCGTTGGCTTGAAGCCGTGAACGCCACAAAAGGATGCGGGCCGGATCATCGAGCCATTGGTTTGCGTGCCCACGGCAAGCGGCACCATGCCCGCGGCCACCGCTGCAGCCGAACCGCTGGACGATCCACCGGGGGTGTGTGCCGGGTTATGCGGGTTGCAGGTTTTGCCCGGGTGGTAGGTGGCCATCTCCGTGGTCACAGTCTTGCCCAAAATGACGGCGCCTGCAGCTCGCAGCAAGTCCACCACCTTGGCGTCATACCAAGGCCGGCGACCAGCATGCAGCGGCGTGCCATCCTCGGTAGGCATGTCCCGGGTATCGATGATGTCCTTGATACCGACAGGAACGCCATGCAAGGGGCCTAATGGATTGCCTTGTGAGCGCCATTCGTCGGCCTTTTTGGCTTGCGCCAAGGCGTACTCTCGATCCAGATAAGCCCAGGCATGGACCTGAGGCTCTTGGGCATCGATCTGCGCCAGACAAGCTCCCACCAGATCTACCGCGCTGAACAAGCCATCGCGAATGCCTTGAGCGGCCTGGGTAGCACTGAGCCAATTCAATCCCTGCATGTGTTTCCTGCTTTCATCAATTGCCGTAGAAAAGCTCTGGCAGCCAGTAAACGATCTGCGGGAAGATGTACACCAGTGCCATGGCTACAAACACCATTGCCAGGAAGGGCAGGCAACCTTTGAAAATGGTTACCAGCTCGACATTTTTCGGCGCCACCCCTTTAAGGTAATAGGCTGACATGGCCATCGGCGGCGTCAGGAATGATGTTTGCAGATTCAAGGCAATAAGGATACCGAAGAACATCGGGTCCACATTGAAGTGAGGCAACAAGGGCAGGAAAATCGGCACGAAGATGATGATGATCTCACTCCACTCCAGCGGCCAGCCCAGCAGGAAAATGATCAGCTGGGACAACAGCAGGAAGGTCACCGTGTTGAGGTTCATGCCCAACACAAAATCTTTAATCAGCCCCTCGCCCCCGAGGTAAGAGAACACCGAAGAAAAGGTCCACGAGCCCACAAACAGCCAGCAAACCATGGCAGTTGTGCGCGCTGTTAGAAAGACCGCTTCTTTGAGTCGCTGCCAAGTCAGGGCGCGATACGCCGCTGCCAAGATCGTGCCGCCCAAAGCGCCAATAGCGGCGGCTTCACTGGGTGTCGCCAGACCAAACAGGATGGCCCCCAGCACCGACAGGATCAGCACCGCCAAGGGAACGAAGGCCTTGAACAACAAAATGAACACATCCACCCAGCTCACGCCTTCGGTTTCCTCCTTGGGCAGCTTGGGGGCCAGCGAGGGGTTGAGCACCACCCGTGTGACCACGTAGATCATGTACAGGGCCGCCAGCATCATGCCGGGAATGAGCGCAGCTGCGTACAGCTTGACCACCGAGAGCATGACCTTGTCCACGACGTAGTTGTCGGGGGTCACTTCACCGGAGACCACCATTTCGCCCAGACCCCAGCTGGAGTCGATCACGATCTTGGTCTTGTCTCCCGTGGTGGGGTCGATGGTCATGGCAACGCCGGAAGAACGTGAGTTCACCATCTTCTGGATGGCCACAGCGATGGAAAGACCTTCGCTAGGGATGTTGTTGGCTTCGCGGTAGCTGATCGCACGTGCAGTGTAGAGCGAAGCCCAGCACTCACGAACCTTTTGCATGACGTTGTGCTCACCGATGATCCAGAGGTAGGTGTCCTGCTGACCAGCGAAGCTGGCATCGGGCAGATCTTCAGCAGTTGCGGAAGAGCGCACAGCAACAGGAACTTCTCCGCCACACAGGGTCATCAG
>JALRIL010000193.1 GCA_023255445.1 Limnohabitans sp.
CGGATCTGAGTCTTCCAGCTTGAGCGCAAAGAATGGTTTTGCAACTGGGGAAACAAGCTCTCCACGTTTTGCAACCAGTCGGTCCACAAGGTGCGCACCTCTCGAACCAGTGCGAGTGCTTGCTGCACGCGGTCTTCGAGCCATTCGGCGCTGGCGATGTCGTTGGCATCATCGGCCTTCCCCAACGGCAACTGCCCCTTGTCGAAAAACGCTTCCAACGCATCGCACAACTTGATTTTGTTGCGCAGCGACAGTTCGATGTTGATGCGTTCGATGCCCAAGGTGTACTCACCCATGCGAGGCAAAGGGATGACCACATCCTCATTGACCTTGAAGGCGTTGGTGTGCTTGCTGATGGCCGCGGTACGTTTGCGGTCCAGCCAAAACTTCTTGCGCGCTTCCGGGCTGATGGCCACAAAGCCTTCGCCGCTGCGGCCGTTGGCCAAGCGAACGACTTCGCTGGTGGCACGGGCCACCGCGTCTTCGTCGTCACCCACAATGTCACCGATCAACACCATCTTGGGCAGGCCGCCATTGCCTTTTTTGCTCTTGGTGGTGTAGCCCACCGCTTTCAAATAGCGGTCGTCCAAATGCTCCAAACCGGCGAGCAAAGTACCCGTGCGGTTTTGCTCAGCGAACATGAATTCCTTGATGTCCACGATCGATGGCACGCCGTCTTTGGGATTGCCAAAAAACTCCAAGCACACGGTTCGAACGTGCGAAGGCATGCGATGCACCACCCAGCGGGCGCTGGTGATCAGACCGTCGCAGCCCTCTTTTTGGATGCCGGGCAATCCGCTCAAAAATTTGTCGGTCACGTCTTTGCCCAAACCTTCTTTGCGGAAGGTTTTGCCGGGAATCACCAGCTGTTCGGTGCGCAAGGGCGTCTTGCCGTCAGCGGCGAAGTAACGCAACTCGAACGTGGCCACTTCAGCGTCGTGGATCTTGCCCAGGTTGTGGTCGGTTCGCATCACCTCCAGCCACTCGGCCTGCGGCGTGACCATGCGCCAGCTCAACAGGTTGTCCAAGGCCGTGCCCCAGAGCACCGCTTTTTTACCACCCGCGTTCATGGCGATGTTGCCGCCCACGCATGACGCTTCGGCGCTGGTGGGGTCCACGGCGAACACAAAACCGGCCCGCTCGGCCGCATCGGCGACCCGTTGGGTGACCACACCGGCCTCGGTCCAAATGGTGGGCAAAGGCTTGTCGTGACCAGGGGCTTGCACGTGCTCGACCTCGGTCATGGCTTCGAGCTTCTCGGTGTTGATCACCACGCTCTTCCAAGTCAAGGGAATCGCGCCGCCCGTGTAACCGGTGCCGCCGCCGCGCGGGATGATGGTCAGGCCCAGCTCAACGCAACCCTTGACCAGCAAAGCCATTTCGGCTTCGGTGTCGGGGGTGAGGACCACAAAGGGGTATTCCACGCGCCAGTCGGTCGCGTCGGTCACATGGCTCACGCGCGAGAGGCCATCGAACTTGATGTTGTCCTTGGCGGTGAGGCGACCCAGCGTCTTGAACACTTGCTTGCGCAACTGTGCCCAGGCCGCAAAACGGACATCAAAAGCGTCAACAGCTTGGGTCGCCAGAGTGAGCAACTCACCGACGAGGGCATCGCGCTGTCCATCGTCTTGCGGCGTGCGACGTTTTTGCACCTCGCCCAGTCGGTGGTGCAAGGCCTCCACCAGCATTTGCCGACGGCTGGGGTTATCGAGCAGGTCGTCCTGCAAATAAGGATTGCGCTCCACCACCCAGATGTCCCCCAGCACCTCGTAAAGCATGCGGGCCGAACGGCCCGTGCGCCGCTCCTGACGCAACTGGTCAAGCAGCAGCCAGGCGCGCTCACCCAGCAGGCGACGGACAATCTCACGATCAGAGAAGCTGGTGTAGTTGTAGGGAATCTCTCGCAGGCGCGGCGCTTGCGCATCGTCATGCATGAGGTGTTGGAGTGTGGCTGGTGCGTTCATTGTGTCGGTGGGGAGATTCGGCAGAACCTTCTGGACTGGACCCGGCTCCCTTGGGGAGCCAATGTTACCGCAGTGCAGCAATTTCCCCCTGACAAAACGCTTTGTCCCCATCCACGGCGGTGCCATCCATTGTGGGCAACGTTCAGCGCCGGCGCCACCCCCGGTGCATTGTCCATTCAGCGGTGGTCCACACCAGCAGCCAGCAGGCATACAACATCATGCTGCCGTCTTGCCCCGTCACAGCCAAGACCCCCAGCCAGACCAGTACACCCAATGCGGCATGCACCAGGGCGCGTCGCAACACCCCCATGGACGACCGCCCCAACACCCACTGCCCCAGCCAGGGCATGAGTGAAGCCATGCAGACAATGGGCAGCAAGGCATTGAGCAGATGAAGCAACAGTAACCAGGCCGTCACAACAGGTTCCTCGAACAATTTGTGCAAATTGTGCCCGGCTTTGGGTCAGTTTTTTATAATGCGACACACATGGCTGTCTGGACACTCGGTTTGAACCACACCACCGCCCCGCTCGATTTGCGGGGGCGGTTCGCTTTTGCTGTGGATCAACTGGCCCCAACCTTGCACCAACTCAGGCATGACCTGGCCGACAAAACCGACCAGAGCACCGAAGCGGCCATCCTTTCAACCTGCAACCGCACCGAAATTTATTGCGCCGCCAATCAGGCCGCCGTGACGGATACCCTGCACTGGCTAGCCCAAACCGGCAGCGTTCAAGCCCATGAGCTGGCTTCCCACACCTACATCCTTGAAGGCGACGAGGCCGCCCGCCACGCATTCCGTGTCGCCAGTGGCCTGGACTCGATGGTGCTCGGTGAAGCCCAGATCCTGGGGCAAATGAAGGACGCCGTACGCGCCGCCGAACAAGCCGGCGCGCTGGGCACCACCCTCAACCAGCTGTTTCAACGCAGCTTTGCAGTGGCCAAGGAAGTGCGCACCGTCACTGACATTGGCGCACACTCCATCAGCATGGCGGCAGCCTCGGTGCGACTGGCCAGCCAGCTCTTTGAAGACCTCAAGGACATCAAGGTCCTGTTTGTCGGCGCTGGCGAGATGATCGAGCTGGTCGTCACACACTTTGCTGCGAAACAGCCGCACGCCATGGCCATTGCCAACCGCTCCATGGAGCGAGGAGAAAAACTGGCCACCCGTTTTGGCGCGCAGGTGATGCGCTTGGCCGACTTGCCTGAGCGTCTGCATGAATTTGATGCTGTCATCAGCTGCACCGCCAGCACCCTGCCCCTGATTGGGCTGGGTGCGGTGGAGCGCGCCCTTAAAAAGCGCAAGCACCGTCCCATGTTCATGGTTGACCTGGCGGTGCCCCGCGACATCGAGCCCGAGGTTAAATCCCTCGAAGATGTGTACCTCTACACAGTGGACGACCTGGCCAGCGTGGTCCAGGCCGGTCAGGCCCAACGCCAGGCGGCCGTGGCCGAGGCCGAAGTCATCATCGATGCCGGTGTGCAAAGCTTCATGCACTGGTTGACCCAGCGTGGAACGGTTCCCCTGATTCAGCAGCTGCAGCAGCAAGCCGAACAATGGCGCGAAGCCGAACTTAACCGTGCACGCAAACTGCTGGCCAAGGGCGATGACCCCGAACAAGCGCTCGAAGCCCTCTCGCGCGGACTCATGCAAAAAATGCTGCATGGCGCCATGGCCGAGCTGCGCAGCGCCGATCCAGAGCACCGCGAACAAACCATGCAAGCGGTGCAGCGCCTGTTTTTGCGCAAGGAACGTTAGCGGACCTCGATGGGCTGCCCAGCCCTGTCCGCCAACGCCCAACCCGGGCGTTTGTTCCGTTTAAGAGGCCGCTACTTTGAAACCCTTCCTGATCCTGCAGCTCGAACGCTACGCCGAACGTCTGGCCGAGCTGGACTTCCTGCTCTCACGCGAAGACATCATGGCCGACATGGCCCAGTTCCTCAAGCTCTCGCGCGAGCATGCCGATGTCGCTGCGGTAGCCCAGCGTTATGCCCGCTACAAGCAGCGTCAATCCGATCTGCAGGCTGCTCGCGACATGCAGGCCGAACTGCCTGAAACTGACGAAATGCATACCTTGGCGGGTGAAGAAGTCGCTCAAGCCGAGCAGGAAATCGCTGCTCTGGAGTCCGAGCTGCAGCGCATGCTCTTGCCCAAAGACCCGCAGGATGCACGCAATGCGTTTGTGGAAATTCGCGCTGGCACCGGCGGCGACGAGTCCGCCCTGTTCGCAGGCGACCTGCTGCGCATGTACACCCGCTATGCCCAAAATCAGGGCTGGAAGGTGGAGCTGATGTCCGAATCCCCCAGCGAACTGGGGGGGTACAAAGAAGTGGTCCTGCGCATCGAAGGCGAGGGTACGTTCGGCCAGCTGCGTTTTGAGTCAGGCGGGCATCGGGTGCAACGCGTACCCGCCACCGAAACTCAAGGCCGCATTCACACCAGCGCCTGCACTGTGGCAGTCCTGGCCGAGCCCGATGAGGCGCAAGCAGTGCAGATCAACCCTGCCGATCTGCGCATCGATACCTTTCGCGCCAGCGGTGCGGGGGGCCAGCACATCAACAAGACCGACTCAGCGGTGCGCATCACGCACATTCCGACCGGTATCGTGGCCGAATGCCAGGACGACCGCAGCCAGCACCGCAACAAGGCCAAAGCCTTGCAAGTGCTGGCCGCCCGCATTGAAGAAAAAGCCCGCAGTGAACAAGCGGCCAAGGACGCTGCGATGCGCAAAGGCCTGATCGGCAGCGGCGATCGCAGCGACCGCATCCGTACGTACAACTTTCCTCAGGGCCGACTGACGGACCACCGCATCAACCTCACGCTTTACAAGCTGACCTTCATCATGGAGGGGGACTTGCAGGATGTGATTGCCGCCCTGCAATCCGAACGCCAGGCCGAACAGCTGGCCGAGTTGGAAGTGGGAGGCGCGGCATGAACCTGGCAGACAGCCTGCGCCAGGCCCAGGCCCTAGGGCTGGAACGTATCGACGCCCAATTGCTGCACCTGTTGGCCTTGGGCCGTCCTTTGCACGAACGCGCCTGGCTGCTGGCGCACGACACCGACGAACTCGACAACGCTACGCAGGAACGCCTGCACAGCCTGCTGCACCGCCGCCTGGCCGGTGAACCCATGGCCTACATCACCGGCCAGAAGGAGTTTTTCGGCCTGCAACTGCACATCGACGCCCGTGTGCTCGACCCGCGCCCGGACACCGAAACCCTGGTGGAATGGGCACTGGAGCTACTGCCCAACCAGGCAGACCATAGCGTGATTGACCTGGGCACTGGAAGCGGCGCTATTGCCCTGGCTTTGCAGCACGCACGCCCCCTCGCGCTGGTCAGTGCAGTTGATGCCAGCGCGGACGCCCTGGCTGTAGCCCAGGCCAATGCGGTGCGCTTGCGCCTGCCCGTGCACTTCATCCACAGCCATTGGCTGCGTGATGTCACGGGGGTCTACGACCTGATCGTGTCCAACCCCCCCTATATCCGCGAGGATGACCCACACCTGGACGCCCTCACCCACGAACCCCGCCAGGCCCTGTGCAGCGGCACGGACGGTCTGGACGATATCCGTCAGATTCTGGAACAAGCCCCCTCCCACCTGGAGACCGACGGCTGGTTGTTGCTGGAACACGGCTACGACCAGGCTGAGGCTGTTCGCGACCTGATGACTCAGGCGGGTTGGAAAAACGTACATTCGCGACAGGATTTAGCTGGCACCGAACGCTGTACGGGCGGACAAAAGGGATAATCAGCCCATAGATTGAAAAGGACCGCGCCATGAGCGACACCCAACAACGCATCGACCAACTCGTCAAAAACAACAACATCCTGCTGTTCATGAAGGGCAGCGCCAGCTTCCCCATGTGTGGCTTTTCGGGCCGGGCGATTCAAATTTTGAAAGCCTGCGGCGTCGATCCCAAATCGATTGCCACCGTCAACGTGCTCGACGACGCTGAAATCCGCCAGGGCATCAAGGAATACAGCAACTGGCCGACCATCCCCCAGCTCTACATCAAGGGCGAATTCATTGGGGGTTCGGACATCATGATGGACATGTACGAGTCCGGTGAGCTGCAACAAGTCATCAACGGCCAAGCCTGACCTCCTGCACGGAGAGCAAAAAGCCACCGAACGCGGTGGCTTTTTTTATGCCCGGATCACGCAGGCAAGGGGCTTTAAGCCGTCAGGCGAGCGCGCAAATGCGCGACGACCTCTGCAGCGGCCACTTTCGAGGCCTCGGCATCGCGCCGGTGCTGGTACTCGACCACACCGTCCTTGAGCCCCTTGTCTCCGATGGTGATGCGGTGCGGCACACCGATCAATTCCCAATCGGCAAACATGGCGCCGGGGCGCTCGCCTCGGTCATCCAGAATCACATCCACACCCGCTGACAGCAGTTCGCTGTAAACGCGTTCGGCCTCGGCCTTGACAGCTTCACTGCGGTCCATGCCAATCGGGCACACCACCACCGTGAACGGCGCAATTGCGTCGGGCCAGATGATGCCGCGCTCGTCGTGGTTTTGTTCGATGGCTGCCGCCGGCAGGCGCGTCACGCCAATCCCGTAGCAGCCCATTTCCATGGGCTGTGGCTTGCCGTCTTCGCCCAAGAAGGTGGCGTTCATGGCTTTGGAATACTTGGTGCCCAGGTAGAACACATGGCCAATCTCAATGCCGCGCTCAATGGCCAGCACGCCTTGGCCGTCGGGCGACTTGTCGCCCGCAACCACGTTGCGAATGTCCGCCACCATATCGGGCTCGGGCAGGTCACGCCCCCAGTTCACGCCGGTCATGTGGAAGTCCACCTCGTTGGCACCACAAATCCAGTCAGCCATCAGCGCCACGTCGCGGTCAGCCACGATCTTGAGCGGTTTCTTGAGGTTCAAAGGACCCAGGTAGCCCGGCTTGCAGCCAAAGTGCTCTTCAATTTCAGGGAGCGTGGCAAAGCGGAAACCGCCCTCCATGCCCGGCAATTTGCCCACCTTGACTTCGTTCATCTCGTGGTCACCGCGCACCAACAGCAACCAGACGGTGCTCTTTTTCACAATGCCATCTTCGCCAAGCTCATCGGTGGCGAGCACCAGCGATTTGACGGTTGTGCTCAAAGGCACATTCAACAATGCGGCCACATCCTCGCAAGTACTCTTGCCGGGCGTGGGCATCTTGGCCAAGGCCTGTCCCGCTGCCGCGCGCGGACCCACCGGCGCCTGGGCCTCGGCCTTTTCGATGTTGGCGGCGTAATCGCTATTGGGGCAATAGACAATTGCGTCTTCACCCGTGGCAGCGATCACTTGAAACTCTTCAGACAGATCGCCCCCAATGGCACCACTGTCTGCGGCTACAGCGCGATAACGCAAGCCAAATCGGTCAAAAATTTTGCGGTAAGCCTGCGCCATGTTCTGGTAGCTGGCTTTGGCACCGGCCTGATCCTTGTCAAAGCTGTAAGCGTCTTTCATGATGAATTCGCGCCCGCGCATCAGGCCAAAACGCGGACGACGCTCATCGCGGAACTTGGTCTGAATCTGGTAGAAATTCTTGGGTAGCTGCTTGTAGCTGCGCAGCTCCTGGCGCGCCACATCGGTCACCACCTCTTCACTGGTAGGTTGCACCACAAAGTCGCGACCATGACGGTCCTGAATGCGCAGCAGCTCTGGCCCCATCTTGTCGAAACGCCCCGTCTCCTGCCAAAGCTCAGCCGGCTGTACCACGGGCATGGTCATCTCGATGGCGCCGGCGCGGTTCATTTCCTCACGCACGATGGCCTCGACCTTGCGGATCACACGCAAGCCCATAGGCATGTAGTTGTAGATGCCTGCGCCCAGTTTTTTGATCATGCCAGCGCGTGTCATGAGCTTGTGACTCACGATTTCGGCATCGGCGGGGGCTTCCTTGAGGGTGGAAATCAGAAATTGAGAGGCTTTCATGGGCTTCGCGTTAAACCAAATCACACACGGGTTTGGCGAGCCATGCCTTGCGCGTGCATAATGGTTGCAATTTAAAAATTTGGGGTTGATTATGCTTGACCGTGAAGGGTTCAGACCCAACGTCGGCATCATTCTGCTCAACCAGAGAAACCAGGTATTTTGGGGCAAGCGCATCCGCACCCACAGCTGGCAGTTTCCGCAAGGCGGCATTGATCGCGGCGAAAGCCCCGAACAGGCCATGTTCCGGGAACTGCACGAAGAAGTGGGCCTGCATCCCGAGCATGTGCGCATCGTGGCCCGTACCCGTGACTGGTTGCGCTATGAAGTGCCAGAGCGCTACGTTCGTCGCGAAGCACGCGGTTTCTACCGTGGGCAAAAGCAGATCTGGTATTTGCTCCAGATGGTCGTTGCCGACCACCACCTCAACCTTCGCGCCACCAACCACCCTGAATTCGATGCCTGGCGCTGGAACGATTACTGGGTCCCGCTGGATGTGGTGGTCGAGTTCAAACGCGGCGTCTACGAAATGGCGCTGACCGAGCTGGTTCGCTTCCTGCCCCGTCAGGACCGACACAATCGCTACCTGCGTGGCAACAACCGTCAAGCTCAGCCGCGCGAACATGCGCCTCGTCAAGAGCACGCAGGCTTAGCGCCCATGCACATGGAGCTGCCGCCAGGCGCCAGCTTCGACCCCAACCCGCAGGGTTGAGCGTCTTCGCTGTTTTCAGCGCGTCAGAATCAGGTTGTCGCGGTGCACCATCTCGGGCTCTGCGGTGTAACCCAGCAAGCCTTCGAATTCATGCGAAGGCTTGCGACACAGCAGGCGCGCTTCGGCAGCCGCATAGTTGGCCAAGCCTCGGCCCACTTCCACGCCCTGATCGTCACGAATGGCAATCACGTCGCCACGCGAAAAGTCACCTTCAACGGCAGTCATGCCTATGGGCAACAGGCTCTTGCCCTCGGTGCGCAGCTTGTGGGCAGCGCCCGCATCCACCGACACCGAGCCGCGCAACTGCAGGTGGTCGGCCATCCATTGCTTGCGCGCTTGCT
>JALRIL010000197.1 GCA_023255445.1 Limnohabitans sp.
CCTGTCGACGACACCCTCAAAACCTTTATCGAGCGCCACGCCTTGCCCATGCCCGAGGGCTGGGCATGGAGCGACACGGTCCAGACTTCAAGACGACTGATCGGGTTGATTCAGGCGCATCCCGTGGTAGCCATGCGTGACCGCATCGTGGCAGGGTTGCATGCCAGTACGTTGCTGGCCCACCCACTTGGCAAACAGGCCATGTTCCAAGCCGCCCATGACCGACCGGCCGAACTGGTGGGGCTCATTGCTTGCAAGAGTGACCTGCACCGGGCGTTCTGGCTGTACGTCCACCACCCGGCGCTGTTCGAGGCCGCAGCGGAAATCGAATACCTGGACCACCACGGCCAGCAAGCCCAACAGCATGACCTCGGCCTCAAGCGGACCATCAAGCGTGACGAGGTGTCGATCGCTGCATTCGGTGATGCCATCAAAGGTTTCTACCAGCGAGAGTTGGGGTGCGGGGAGGTGTGCGTGGTCAATGTGCTGGACCGGGCGCGCGGCACCCAGCTGATCTCCATCCATGCCAAGGACCTGGCCACGGCCAAGCTGGAGTTTGAGGGCAGCCAGTTGCAGCGGCGCGTGGGCAGTCCGAACATCCACATGGTGCTTGAGTACGCCCAGGCCACCGGTGTGGCTCGCACCATCATCCGTGGCGGGGCCAAGTACCACGCCATGTTGTGTGAGGCGTTTGCAAGGCACCTGCTTGGCGTGGATGTCGATGCCCAGCGGATCCAGACGCCACGCCTGAACCTGTCTACGCTGCGCTTGGGGCTGAACATCCCGCAGGCCATCGATGACGGATTCGTTGGCCTGCAGGTCAAGAGCGTGACCGTGGTCAGCGGTTGCGGGCAACTCAAAATGGAATGCACGGCCAGTGCCGCCAGCGATCAGCGCTGCGTGACGGACCTGCTGCAGGACTACTTTGGCGCAGAAAACCCGCTCGCACGCGGCTGGACCATCCAGGCTGCTGTGCTCAATTTTTATCTCGCGCCGATGCAGGGCAAGAGCCGCTGTCAGGTGGTCAGTGTGGAGATCACCAGCAAGGGGCGACTGAACCTGCACAAGTTCGATGAGAAGCTGCGCGCCCAACTCGAGGGCTATTTGGTTCAGCTGGGCATCCTGAAGGCCCAGCAGGTGCTCAAACCCGACCGGGAGCAGGAACAGCCCCAGGCCGTAGCTACCAGCTTGTTCGAGTGAGGTGTGAATGGAGCTGACACCCAATCAGCAAGCCATCAGCTTGGCCGCTTTGATGTTCGTTCGGGGCAGCGCATCTTTCGAGAGTAATCTGCATGATGAAGAAATGGCAGCGCTGCATTTTCTCAAACAGGCGAAGGCGGTTGTGCCTGGTGTGGTCAACAGCCGCGATGCCGTCTGCGCTTTCTGCGGCTTGTACCGTGGTCCGATCTTCAGGAGCGATGAAGGGCTCATGGTGCAGTGCCCGGACTGTGGGCCGTTTCCGCTGGATCCTGCCAGTCAGCGCAGTTGGAGGCTGGAAGACGAATGGTTGATCCGCAAGTTGCGTGGCGCTCTGGATGTTCCGCCGCATGCCACAACCACTCAGATCGTCGATGGTGTTTGGGACATTGGGCGGTACAAGAAGCGGCCGGTGGTGCTGGCTCGCCGTATCGACCTGGTGGAGCGCCATGGGTTGCGGATTTTTCATGGACCTGAGCCACGCAGCCAAAGCTGGGTGATTACGCCACGGCCTTTGGTGCGGTCACCACTGGAGCCGCTGGCCGGGACGGCCACGTGGTGGCACCTGGAAGACCAGTTTGCCTTGCATGGCCTAGCACTGCGACTGCTCGACCCGGACCAAGGTGAAAAAGCCGATGACTTGCAGGACAACACTCCAGGCGTGGCTTTCCACGGACCGTTCAGTGAAGATTTCGCCTGGGTGCATCTGGAGGACTGGCTGCACGGCCCCATTCGTTTGACCGATGCACAGACCCGGGTGTTTAAGGCTCTGTGGGAGCACCGTGGCCGGGCGCAATCATCGGAATTCATCATGCGCGCGGCAGGACTTGATAGCGAAAAGCCCATGGATGTGTTCAAGGTGAAGGCGGCAAACCGAGGTGACTCGGTGTATGAGGGGCCCTTGCAGGCCTATGAACAGTTGGTCAGGCGGCAACGCAGACTGGGCCTGTATCAGCTGATCTTGGCGGGGGCATGCCTTTGAGGGGAGAATATAACAAGAAATTTGACTTCTAACATTAACAGTGTTAGATTCCATTTCCATGTTAGAAGCAACTCTTCCCCAGCAGACTGTCCGGTACCTGAACCAGGTGCTCGGCGGGGAAGGCGTGCGTGTGGCTCCCAGCGGGAACACCGCCCAACTGCCGTATTTTCTTCAGGATACCTACGAGGTCTTGCCTGGCGAACTGCTGGGACAGCCGATCACACTGGCATGTGTCAAAGGGCGTCAGCCGCTGGCTGCGCAGCAAGTGGACCAACATGCGAAGCGATTGCGTGAGTTGTTGCACGCACCGGTCATCATTGCATTGCCGGAGGTCGCACCCGGTGAGCGCAAGCAGCTGATTGCGCATGGCGTTGCCTTTGTGGTTCCGGACAGACAACTGTTCGCGCCTCAGATGGGGATGATCTTGACCGAACGCTTTGGCGCTGAGCCTCGTCGGGAGCAAGAACTGGCTAGCCCTGCTACGCAGGCGCTGTTGGTTTGGTTTTTGAACCACCATCCCGTCACAGAGACTTGGCATCCGTTTCAAGAGGCGGCGGCGCTTGGTTATGCCGGAATGACGGCCACCCGGGCCATTCGAGAGTTGCTGCAATTCAACCTGTTTGAGTTGGAGGTGCGAGGCCGAGCCAAATACCTCAAGCTCAATGGCACGCGCCGTGAACTTTGGGAAAAGGCCAAGCCCCACCTGCGCACTCCCGTCCTTCGAACCATGTGGACCTACGATCAGCGCATTCTGCAAGTGACAGGCGCACGTTGGGCTGGCGAGAGTGCATTGGCGCGTCAGACCATGGTCAATGAGCCGCGACAGCAAGTGCTTGCCATGACAGCAGAGGCAGCGCAGCGGGCCAAGCAGGCGGGCATCTTCTTTGAGCCCCGCGAGATTGCCGATGGCATTGCCGTGCAGGTATGGCGCTATGAGCCCGGCATGCAAGCGAAGGAAAAGACCGTGGATCCCTTGTCTTTATGGCTCAGCCTGAGGGACAACCGTGACGACCGGATCCAGATGGCACTCGATGAGATTGAGGAGAAGTTTCTGTGGTGAGAGGGTTGGCGATTTTTCAGCAGTGGTTCCAGAACTTCGAGGACCAGTACGTCTTGATCGGTGGGACAGCAGCTTCGATCACCATGACCGAGGCGGGCTTGTCGTTCCGAGGTACCAAGGATCTGGACATCGTCTTGCATGTGGAGGTTCTGACGCCTGCGTTTGGCCAGAAATTTTGGGAATTCGTGGAGGCCGGTGGCTACCAGCAAAAGGAGGGTGATCCTGAGCAAAAGCCCTGCCTTTACAGGTTCCAAAAGCCACAAGACGAAGACTTCCCGCACATGCTGGAACTGTTCTCGCGTGTGCCAGACGGTTTGAGCTTTGTCCCACCTGGCCATCTGACGCCCATCCCGATGGATGAGCAGATTTCCAGCCTGTCAGCCATCTTGCTGAATGACGAGTACTACCAGTTCGTGCTCGATGGCCGCAAGAGCAAGCACGGCATGCCGTCCTGGGTGGGTGAAGATCGTCTGATTCCACTTAAGGCTGTGGCCTGGTTGGAAATGACCGAGCGAGTGCGTCAGGGGGAGGTGATTGACTCCAAAAAGATCAACAAGCACCTGACCGACATCGTCCAGTTGTCAGCTCTGCTGCAGCCAGGTCAAGTGATCGATTTGCCCGAAGAACTCAGAGCCGATTTACAGGCTTTTGCCCAGGCCATCAGCGCCTTGAATCGCCACGAACAGTTGCAAGCCATGCGCAGGATTGCGACTGCATACGCATTCGATTTGTAAGTTCAAATTGCCTCCTGGCGGCGGCGGCGTTGACATCAGAACGCCCCTGTTTCCGATGTCTTTCGGGGCTTGCGTACGCGCTGGGGCAATTTCTCATCCATCAGGATCAGTCCAATGGTGTCCTCAGAGGTGTCGAGTAACTGATCGAGCTTGCTAAGTTCACCGAACACCTGCATGGCTCTTGCGAAATGAACCAGTGCAGTTCCGGGGTGGCCCGCTTCCATGCGGCGCACGGTGTGGCTGGACGTGCCAATCCGTTCAGCCAGATCCTGCTGCGTCAGGTGCCTGCGGCGACGTGCAAGCGAAATCGCCTGCCCAAGGCGATTGAGGCTGCGCACGACGGGCAAAGGCGCAGGTGATGAGGATTTCATTTAAGCGGTGTTTTAAAGCTGCTTATGAAGCATAGTAGTGCATATATTTGCGATTAATGTGATTTTCTTGGTGTGAGGAAGTCCAGGCTGGGATTAAGGAACTGGAGATATCGCCAAAGTTCCTTATTCAGTTCCTTATCAGTTCCCCATTGATTTCCTGAAATAGCAGCGTTGTCCCCCAACTCTTCGAAAGGAGTTACCAATGCTGCTTGCAACACCAGCACTCGAGGCGCCAGTCTTCCTGAGCGCCACTTCCCCTGAATCCACCATGCCCAAGCAGCTGGTGCTGACCGAGGCTGACCTGGCCTCCCGATGGGCCATGAGCCCCAAAACTCTGCAGCGCTGGCGAATGACTGGCACAGGGCCGACCTATCTCAAGCTGGGCAAACGGGTGAGCTACCCCCTCAACGCCGTGATCGCCTTCGAGAACTGCGTCCAGCATGTCTCGACTTCCAAGCGCATCCCCGGAAAGGCAGGTGCGGCATGAACCACCTGCAATTGCAGCAAGCTGCGCTGCCAGACCTCTCAGTGAGCCAGATCAGCCGTCTGCCCAAAGACCAGCTGGCCCATTTCAGCAACGCGGTGCAGCAGCTTAATGACTGGACGGTGCAGATGCGCGGCCGGATCAACCGAGCGATGGAAATCCGCTACGCCGATCAGATCCGCCATGCCGAATGCCTTGGCCATGAGGAGGCGGCCAGGTTCCGCATCGATGACGGTGACCTGCAGATCGATGTCTCGCAACCCAAAGAAATCGTCTGGGACCAGCAGCACTTGTCTCAGATCGCCGAGCGGATGGTGGTGGCCGGTGATCGGGTGCAGGACTTCATGCAAGTCCAGTTCTCGGTGAGCGAGCAGGACTACGCCCGATGGCACCCACTGCTGCGCGCGGCCTTCCAGCCAGCCCGCAAGGAGCTGATCACCGAACCCACCTTCCAGATCCGCTGGGTCGGCGAAGTCCAGCTTTGAGCGGACGGCCACTCTCACAAACCAGAACGCAACCCCACGCAACAGGAAAACTTTCAATGAACCACGACAGCTACAACCAGGCCGCAACCTATGGCCAATCTTCGACCCACGGCGCCCCGGGTGCCTGGTGCGACTTCAATGACGCCGATGCTCAGCAAGGCGAGTTCAACTTGATCCCCAAAGGCACTCAGGCCCTGGTGCGCATGGCCATCAAACCCGGCGGCTACGACGACGCCAGCAGGGGCTGGACGGGCGGCTATGCCACGGCATCGGATGAAACCGGTGCGGTGTTCCTGTCCTGCGAGTTCGTGATGCTCACAGGGCCGTTTGCCAAGCGCAAGATCTGGAGCAATGTCGGTCTGCACTCCAACAAAGGGCCGACCTGGGCGCAGATGGGGCGAAGCTTCATCAAGGCCGTGCTCAACAGTTCGCGCAACATCCACCCTGATGACGGCTCCCCTGAGGCGCAGCGTGCCCGCCAGATCCGCAGCTTCGGGGACCTCGATGGTGCCGAATTCGCAGCCCGGATCGGTATTGAAAAAGATGGCCAGGGCGAGTACCGAAACATCATCCGGCTGGTGATCGAGCCCGATCACAAAGAGTACGCAGAGCTGATGCAGGCCAAGTTGCAACGAGATGGTGGCACGGGCGGGGGCTCTGGTGGAGCTCCGGCAATGGCCTCTCCTGCATCGGCGGCACCAGCCCCCCAGCCGGGGACCAATTACACCCCTCGCCCTGGTAATGCGCAGTCTCGGCCTGCATGGGCGCAGTGATGGCGGCCGTGCATGAAATGCTGGTTGTGTTCCCGTCAAGCCAAAGGCTTCGGTCATGTGGATCTGCGCTTCAAGGTGGGGCAACCCAAGCGGTACCCCATCGACTGGATCTTCTGTTCGCTGCGCTGCCAGGCCTGTTTCCACCGGCTTTACGCAGCCGGTGTCCGGGTACTCGAGCGCGAGGGCACTTTGCCGACGGGAGTAGGCGTGATTGATCCATCGGAAGCCGAACTGGCTGCCATGCAGCAATGCCTCAAGCCGCTGGGAGAAGCCGCCGGTGAAATCGGTATGGACCGGCCACTTTCGAGCTACACCCAGCAAGAGGCCCTGCGGCTGATCAATGCCGTGGTCACGGCCTATGTCGAGGCCATGGTCCTAGAACACGAGCGCAGCAAGTACCCACCTGTTCGCATGCAACTGGATCAATCGCCATAGAGACGACTCTGAGTCGATTGCCCTGAATCCACCGCAGGACGCAGCGTCCTGAGGATTCCAACTTCCACCAACCAATGCGGGTGAAAAAGATCACCTGCAGGGGAGACTATTTCATGAATGAACCTGAATCTTTGGCTTCGCCATTGAGCCTGCAAGCAGCAGGCGAGAACGACTTCAGCGATGAGCCGCTGCTCACAGCCAAACGAGCATCCAAGGCGCTGAACCTGCCGCTGTACTACTTCACCAAAACTGCAAAGCGCAAAGCCCTGGGGTTGCCGTTTTACTGCGTCAATCGGTTGGTCCGGTTCAGATTGGGTGAGCTGCACCAGTGGCAGATTGCCTATGCCCACAAGCTGCTTGAAGAACAAGACGCAGATCTCCAAGAGGGAGGCGCGCATGCTTGATTTCAACGATGCATCCACATCGAACACGCGAAAAGCAGCGGGGGATGCCAGCGAGACCAATCGGGAGAAATCCGAAATCCGCACAGCCCTGAATGACCAACTGGCCCTCCTGGCCGTGGATATCTGGCCCTCGGGCAAACGCCGCCAGAACAAATACCTGGTGGGTGATGTGATGGGCGGTCCGGGCGACAGCCTGGAGTTGCTGCTCTCTGGCCCCAAGGCCGGGCTGTGGACTGATCGCGCTACGGGTGAAGGTGGCGACATCTTCGATCTGATCGCCCGCTACTACAGCCTCAATGTGCAGACCCAGTTCCCGCAGGTGCTGGAGAAAGCCCGGGAATGGCTTGGCCGTGTTTCGGCCATGCCGCCCAGCGCCGTGGCTGCAAGCAAAGCCAAGGCCCCAGTGGTCGATGAACTGGGCCCGCCCACAGCCAAGTGGGACTACCAGGATGCCAGAGGCAAGCTCATCGCGGTGGTGTACCGGCATGACCCTGAGCCTGGACGCAAGGAGTTCAGGCCTTGGGATGTGCGTCGCCGCAAGATGACGCCGCCTGAGCCGCGCCCGCTGTACAACCAGCCCGGCATGCTCAAGGCCGATCAGGTGGTGCTGGTCGAAGGAGAAAAGTGCGCCCAGGCCCTGCTCGAATTCGGTGTGTGTGCCACCACGGCCATGCACGGGGCCAACGCGCCCGTTGAGAAAACCGATTGGTCGCCGCTGTCGGGCAAGCACGTCCTCATCTGGCCCGATCGGGACAAGCCCGGTTGGCTGTATGCAGACCGTGCCTCGCAGGCCATTTTGCAGGCCGGTGCCAAGTCCTGCGCCATCTTGCAGCCTCCTGCAGAAAAGCCCGAAGGCTGGGATGTGGCCGATGCCTTGACCGATGGCTTTGACATTGCCGGGTTTCTGGCTGTGGGCGAGCGTATGCCGATCACGCGTGAATTCGATGCAAACGACATCGCCATGCCGATCGAGGGTATCGACTATTCCACCGAAGATGGGCTGGCATTGGCGTTCTCGCACCAGTTCGCCGAGGACTGGCGTTACTGCGCCCCGTGGTCCAAATGGCTGGTCTGGAATGGCGTGCGCTGGAACGTGGACAAGCAGCTGTACATCATGCACCTGAGCCGCACGGTCTGCCGCAGCGCCGCCATGTTTGCCGAGACACCGCGCATGAAAGCCCGCATGGCCAGTGCAGCCACCATCTCGGCCGTTGAGCGCCTTGTGCGATCTGACCCCCGGCAAAGCGCCACTGTTGACGAGTGGGATGCCAACGCCTGGCTGCTCAACACGCCCGGCGGCATTGTGGACCTGCGAACCGGCGCGCGTGGACCGCACGACCGCGATCGCCGCATGACCAAGGTGACCACGGCCACGCCGCAAGGTGAATGCCCGGTCTGGCGCAATTTCCTGGTCAACGTCACAGGGAGCGATCAAGAACTGCAGGACTACCTGCAGCGCGTGGTGGGCTATTGCCTGACGGGTGACTTGAGCACCCACGCCCTGTTTTTCCTCTATGGCACGGGGGCGAACGGCAAGTCGGTGTTCGTGAACGTGATCTCCACGGTGCTGGGCGACTACGCG
>JALRIL010000053.1 GCA_023255445.1 Limnohabitans sp.
AGATGCTGAACTAGATGAAGAAAAATATGACCTTGATGCACTTAATGAGTATGCAAAGAAAAACTTAGAAGTTTTACATCAAGAAGGCATAAGTCTTTATTCAGATTCTGCTAAAGAACTTCTTATGGCTGCAAGAGCACGCGGAATGCCATGCCTGTGATCTTGCCTTTGATTTCTGGAATCACCACACCCACAGCTTTGGCTGCGCCGGTGCTGGAAGGAATGATGTTTTCCAAAATGCCGCGGCCGCCGCGCCAGTCTTTGCGTGACGAGCTGTCCACGGTGGCTTGGCTGGCGGTGGCTGCATGCACTGTGGTCATCAAACCGCGCTTGATGCCCCATTTGTCGTTCAACACTTTGACCACAGGGGCCAAGCAGTTGGTGGTGCAAGAGGCGTTGGACACGATGGCCTCGCCCGCGTATTTCTTGTGGTTCACGCCGTAGACGAACATGGGGATGCTGTCTTTGGACGGAGCAGAAATGACCACCTTCTTGGCGCCTGCCGCGATGTGCATTTGGCTGGTGGGTTCGGTCAGGTAGTGGCCGGTGCACTCGAGCACGATGTCCACGCCCATCTCACCCCAGCGCAGGTTGTGTGCGTCGCGTTCATGGGAGAGCTTGATCTTTTTGCCATTGACGATCAGGCTGTCCTCGGTGAAGTCCACCGTGCCGTCAAAGCGGCCGTGCACGCTGTCGTACTTGAGCATGTAGGCCAGGTAGTCAGAGGGCTTGGGGTCGTTGATGCCCACGATCTGAATGTCGCTGTAGCCGTGTTTGAGCGCAGCGCGCAGAGCCAGGCGGCCGATACGGCCGAATCCGTTGATGCCAACCTTGAGGGTCATGTTGATGCCTTTGCGAGAAGTTACTAAACCGTTACGTAACCGGTTTGTAGACCACGGCCCTTTCACGAGCCTGATCCCGGGGCGTCAGCTGCGGACGCCCCGCCGGTTCAGGAAATCACTGCTTGAGCAGGGCAGCGTGGACCGTGTCGGCCACGTTTTCTGCGGTAAAGCCGAAATGCTTGAACAACACAGGCGCGGGTGCCGACTCGCCGTAAGTGTCGATGCCGACCACAGCGGCGCAGCCGTACTTCCACCAGCCGTCAGTAGAGCCCATTTCGACGGCGATACGCGGCAGGTTGGCCGGCAAGACCAATTGCTTGTACATGGCGCTTTGGCGGTCAAAGACATTGGTGCTGGGCATGGAGACCACGCGCACACCAATCTTGCGCTCGGCCAGCAGCTTCTGGGCAGCCAGGGCCAGTTGCACTTCGGAGCCGGTGGCGATCAGCACCGCATGGGTTTTGTTCATGCCGACTTCGCTGGGCTCAGCCAGTACATAAGCGCCCTTGCTGATGTCCGAGAGGTCGCGCTTGGGTGCATAGGCCAGGTTTTGACGCGACAGGCACAAGGCGCTGGGACGGTTTTGGTTTTGCAGGGCCACAGCCCAGGCCACGGCGGTTTCGGCCGTGTCACCGGGGCGCCAAACGTCCAGGCCCGGAATCAGGCGCAGGCTGGCCACATGCTCGATGGACTGGTGGGTGGGGCCGTCTTCGCCCAGACCGATGGAGTCGTGGGTGAACACATGCACCACGCGCTGTTTCATGAGCGCGGCCATGCGAATCGCGTTGCGGCTGTAGTCGCTGAACGTGAGGAAGGTGCCGCCGTACGGGATGTAGCCACCGTGCAGCGCCACGCCGTTCATGATGGCGGCCATGCCGAACTCGCGCACACCGTAGTTGATGTGGCGGCCGGTTTTGCCATCTTCGGTTTTGACCACATCACCGGCCAGATTCACGCGCAGGTTGGGTGTGGACTTGGTATTGGTCAGATTTGAGCCGGTCAGGTCGGCCGAGCCGCCCAGCATTTCGGGCAGAGCCGCGGTGAAGTACTCCAGCGCAATCTGGCTGGCCTTGCGGCTGGCCACAGTCTCGGCCTTGGTGTGGGCAGACACGGCGGCGTCCACAGCGATCTGGTGGAAGTTCTTGGGCAACTCGCCCTTCATGCGGCGGGTGAATTCGCTGGCCAGTTCGGGGAACTTTTTGGCATAAGCCGCAAAGGTCTTGTCCCAGGCGGCTTCAGCTTTTTTACCGGTGGCTTTGGCATCCCAGTCTTTGTAAACGCTTTGGGGAATTTCAAAGGGGCCGTAGGTCCAGCCCAGCGCTTCGCGGGTGAGCTTGATCTCTTCGGCACCCAGAGGTTCGCCATGGGCCTTGGCGGTGTTGGCGCGGTTGGGCGAGCCTTTGCCGATACTGGTTTTGCAGACAATGAGCGTGGGTTTGTCGGCGCTGTGCTTGGCTGCGGCGATGGCCTTGGACACGGCCTCGGCGTCGTGGCCGTCCACAGCGTCAATCACGTTCCAGCCGTAGGCGGCAAAGCGCTGGGGCGTGTTGTCGATGAACCCGGGCGCGACCTGGCCGTCAATCGAGATGCCGTTGTCGTCGTACAGAGCGATCAGCTTGTTGAGCTTCCAGGCGCCAGCCAGGGCGCAGGCTTCGTGGCTGATGCCTTCCATCATGCAGCCGTCACCCAGGAACACATAGGTGTGGTGGTCCACCAGGGTGTGGCCTGGCTTGTTGAATTCAGCGGCCAGCAGTTTCTCGGCCAGCGCCATGCCCACGGCGTTGGTCACACCCTGGCCCAAGGGGCCAGTGGTGGTTTCCACGCCGGGGGTGATGCCCACTTCAGGGTGACCGGCGGTCTTGCTGTGCAGCTGGCGGAAGTTCTTGAGCTCGCCAATGGGCAGGTCGTAACCGGTCAGGTGCAGCAGCGCGTAAATCAGCATGGAGCCGTGGCCGTTGGACAGCACAAAGCGGTCGCGGTTGGCCCAATGCGGGTTTTGGGGGTTGTGCTGCAGGTGTTCGCCCCACAATGCCACAGCCATATCTGCCATACCCATGGGGGCGCCGGGGTGACCGGAGTTGGCTTGTTGAACGGCGTCCATTGCGAGGGCGCGGATGGCGTTCGCCATTTGCTGTGTATTGGCCATGTGGGGCAACTCCGGGTAGTAATTCGGGAAAACCCCTTATTTTAACGGCCGAGCTTGCCCCTTTTCCTGTTCCCTGGACCGGCCAGACGGTGACCACGGTCCGTCCCCCGCTGGAGTTTTGTGGGAGCGGTGCCCTCGCCGAGATGTCTGGCTGTGCGCCTGGACTTGCCCCCGGTTCATGGCAACATCGCCCCATGACTGTTTCCTCCAGACCGCCTGCCCAGGCCATGGTCCTGGCCGCAGGCCGGGGCGAGCGCATGCGCCCTTTGACCGACGCAATCCCCAAGCCCTTGCTGCCCGTGCGCGGCCAGCCGCTCATGCAGTGGCCCATGCAAGGCCTGGCGCGTGGCGGCTTCACCCGCCAGCTGGTCAATACCGCCTGGCTGGGCGAGCAGATCCCGGCGTACTTTGGCGACCGTGTCACCTGGCCCGGCTTGCC
>JALRIL010000084.1 GCA_023255445.1 Limnohabitans sp.
GCGTTCCCTCAACAAATCGCGGATAAAGCGCGGCGAGCGCATCGATGCCGTCGAGCTCTATCACCTCCATCCACCCAAAAGTCGCCTCGGTTGCCGCTTTTAAATAGTTTGCCGAATTAGTTTCGAACTCGCGACCCCTTGCACCCCATGCAAGTGCGCTACCAGGCTGCGCTACACGCCGACAAGACTCGAATTATAGCCTGACTTTAGGCCTCAATTGGACAGCAGGGTACGAATTTCCTGAAGCTCGCGTCGCAGCCCCTGCAGGCCTTGCGTCGTCATCTCCTGCACCACCAAAGCTTCTGCAGCAACTGCGCCAGGCACCTGCTCCTCGGGCAAGGGGAGATCGACATCGTTCACATGCCGCTGGGCATGCGCCATTTCCTGCAAGCGATTGCGCGCCCCGCTGATGGTAAAACCCTGGTCATAGAGCAAGTCGCGAATGCGGCGAATCATCAGCACTTCGTGGTGCTGGTAATACCGACGGTTACCGCGCCGCTTGACAGGCCTCAGTTGCGTAAATTCCTGCTCCCAATAGCGCAACACGTGTGGCTTCACGCCACACAACTCGCCCACCTCACCAATGGTGAAGTAGCGTTTGGCGGGAATCGGTGGCAAAGAAGCGTCCATCAGCTCAAGAACTTACGCGGAAAACCTCGTAGCTTACTGCAAGAAGAATGCAGACGCAAAACCCAGCCTCAAGAATTTCCGCAGCGAGCGGATTCAGCCATAAAGCTGTCGGTAGGCCTGAGCAAAACGGTTGTAGCGCTGGGCTAAATCAGCCTCAAGCGGGCGCGGCCCCAACACCTGCGCCACAGGGGGCTGAATACACACCTCCTCTGTCACCCCGCCCACGGCCAGCCAGCCCAGTCGGGCAGCGCCCAAGGCGCCACCCGTGGCGCCCCCCTCATGCAGGCGCAAAGGCACCTGGAGCACATCGGCCAGCCATTGCGCCCACCCCTGACTGCGGGAACCGCCGCCAACCAAGGAAAGCCCCTCACAAGACTGCGTGCTGGCATCCAGCGCCAGCCAGCCATCCTTGAGCCCCCAACTGACCCCATCCACCACGGCATACGCCAAGTCTGCACGTTCGTGCGCCGAGCGTACATGCAACCAACCTGCGCAGGCCAACGGGTTGTTGTGCGGGGAACGCTCTCCATCGAGGTAGGGCAAAAACAAGGGCGCCTGAATACGGCGCTGCACATCCAGCGCCAAAGCCTCAGCCAGCAAAGCGGCTTCGTCCGCATAGCCCAAGCGATGACACGCCCAGGTCACCGCACTGGCGGCGCTGAGCATGACCGACATCTGATGCCAGCGCCCAGGCAAGGCATGGCAAAAAGCGTGCACCGCCTTGGCCGGGTTCGGTACACAACGGTCTCCAGACACAAACACCACCCCCGAAGTGCCCAAAGACACAAACCCTTCGCCGGGCTGCACCAGCCCCATGCCAACGGCGCTGGCCGCGTTGTCACCCGCACCGCCGGCAACCACCACATGGGCGGGCAACCCCCATTGCGCCGACAGCGCCGGCAGCAAAGTTCCACTGGCGTCGCTGCCTTCCATCAGTTGCGGCATCTGGTCTAGCCGCATGCCAGTGGCTTGGAGCAAGACTTCGGACCATTGGCGCCGCCCCACATCGAGCCACAGCGTGCCCGATGCATCGGACATCTCGGTCACGGCCCGACCGGTCAGCTTCAGGCGCAACCAGTCCTTGGGCAACAACACACGAGCTACTTGTGCAAACAGTTCGGGCTCGTGCTCGGCCACCCACATCAGCTTGGGCGCGGTGAACCCGGGCATGGCCAAATTGCCGCTGATGTCCGCCAGCTTTGGTAAAGAACGACTGAGTTGCTCGCACTGCGGACCGCTGCGACCGTCGTTCCACAAAATGGCTGGACGCAAGACCTGCTCCTTCGCATCAAGCAGCACCGCACCGTGCATTTGGCCCGACAAACCAATGGCTTGTACGCGCGCCATGGCAAGAGGATGTTGGGACTGGAGCTGTTGCATGACCTGCTGCACGGCACGCCACCAATCTTGAGGATGTTGCTCAGACCACAGCGGTTGCGGATGGCTCACTTGCAAAGGGGCATGGGCGGTCCCCAAGACCTGATGCTCATCGCTGAGTAACAGGGCCTTGAGTTCGGAGGTGCCCAGATCGAGTCCTAAAAACACGTGGTGATTCCTGCGCAAAAGAAAAGGTCAACGCAGCGCTTAGGCTGCGCCCTTGAAACGGGCCATGGACTGGCGACGAAACTCCGTGGGCGTCATACCCTTGATGTCCATGAAGCGTCGATTGAAATTAGCCACGTTATTGAAGCCCACTTCGTAGCAAATATGGGCCACCAGCTGGTCCGACTCCATCAACAACTGGCATGCGCGGTTGATGCGCAAACGGTTGACAAAGTCGGTAAACGTGTTGCCTGTGGCCTTCTTGAAATAGCGACTGAACTGGCTCTCGCTCATGTCCATGCGGGCGGCCATGTCAGACGCCGAGATTTCCTCACCCAACTGGTCCATGAT
Source organism: Limnohabitans sp. (assembly GCA_023255445.1). Classification (GTDB taxonomy): domain Bacteria; phylum Pseudomonadota; class Gammaproteobacteria; order Burkholderiales; family Burkholderiaceae_C; genus Limnohabitans_A. Next base: position 2,524 of record JALRIL010000084.1, read on the forward strand.
GCTTTCGAGCATATGCTCAATACGGTTGAGCGAGGCATCATCGTCATCGCTTTGCAGCTGAACGCTCGACAGTAATCGGTAATCCGTGTAAGCCGACAATTCGGACAGGAACGCATAAAAAGCCGCCATGCGCTGAAGGCCTTGCGTGTTTCTGACCTGCTCCCAGTGCCAGCGGCCACGCTCGCCATAGTCAAAAAACTCAATACCGTATTTAGCGCGTTCCAGCAGTGGCATCAAGCCTGCCATTTCCGGAATCAGTCTTGCGGACTCTACCAAGGGCTCGTGCGGAAACTGGATCACCAGATCACGTTCTGCCACGCCGCCCTCGGGCACATCGGTAGACACCCAGTTGTGAGGCAAGCGGGGACCCGTCAAGACCAATTGACCCGGCTGAAACTGGCCAATCCAGTCACCCACAAACACCTTGCCCGTGGTGGCGGTGATCAGGTGCAACTCGTATTCGTCGTGGTAATGCCAGCGCGCCAGCGGCGTCGGAAAACCATGCGACAGACAGCGAATGATGCCAGGGCCCTGGTTTTCTTCATAACCCAGGGCCACGCTGCGGCTGAATTCCTGTTCTTTTTCAGGCTTGCCACTTCGTGGCATGACTTCGTGCTTGGCGGGCATGGTCAGGGCTTTCTGGGTTGTGCTTCGGTCTCAGGCCACTACGGCATGCGCACTGACGAATTGTGCGACACGTTCATGGGCTCGGCGAACCGCGTTGACCAAGCGGGCATCGCCAGCCAACTCACCCCATAACAGCAAATCGGCGCAAAAAGCAGCTACAGGATCTGAAGCCTCGCACATGGCATGCGCCACTGCCGGGTCCATGGCCTGATCCTGGTAGGTGTAGGCAATTTGCCCCGCATGCCAACGCTGCAGATAGGCCAGGAACAAAGCTGGCAGCATGGCCACGCTGTCGATGCTCTCGCCACGCGCCAGACGTTGACGGATGGTGGGGGCTATGAAGCCCGGGATTTTGGAAAAACCGTCCATCGCCACACGCTGGTTGGTATCGCGAATGGCAGGGTTGCCAAAGCGGTCCAGGACCACATCGCGGTACTTCGGTAGATCAATGGGGCACGGCGCTTCAGGCGTGTCCAACACCGGGATAGTGTCGTTGGTGACGTAGTCATAGGCCATCTGGCGAATGGCCGCATCGTGCGTGCCTTCGTGGATGTAGGTGTAGCCCACCAAGGTGCCGGCCCAGGCAATGCACGAGTGCGTGGCGTTGAGCAAGCGAATCTTGGCTTCCTCGTACGCATCCACAGACTGCACCATTTCAGCGCCGACCTTTTCCCAGGCGGGGCGACCGGCAATGAAGTTGTCTTCAATCACCCACTGGATAAAACTCTCGCCCATCAGGGCGGCCGCATCGTCCACACCGGTGGCCACCTTGACGCGTTCGCGCACATCGGTCGTCGGACGCGGCGTGATGCGGTCCACCATGGCATTGGGGCTGCTGGTGTGGGTCTGCACCCAGGTCAGCAACTCACTGTCGCCAATCAGTTCAATGAACTGCAATAAGCCACTGCGTGAACGCTCGCCGTTGTGACGCAGGTTATCGCAGTTGAGCAAAGTGACCGGGCCACTGCCACGGCGCATGCGCTCGCGCAAAATGGCCGTGAGGGCTGCATAGATGGTGGGACCAGGACGACCCGCCTTGGCCGCTTCGACATCCGATCGCAGATCGGCAAAGGTTGGCAAGTCCAGACGATGATGGGCATCCAGGTAATAGCCCGCCTCAGTCACGGTGAACGAGATGATGCGCGTGGCAGGATCGGCGCCCTGCGCAATCAACCCCGCCAGATCAGCAGACCAGGGAATGACCTTGCAGATGGAGGTGATGCGCTCGTAACGGTGTTCACCCGAGGGTGAGATGGTCTCCAGCGTGTAGGCCCCGCCCTGCGCCACAAGGGCGTCGATGGTTTCGGCCATATCGGGGCGAGTGTTGCCCCCAGCCAGACTCCAGGAGGTGTCGCCCGTCTGGATCAGCTCGTGAAGGTAGACAGCCTGGTGAGCACGGTGGAACGAGCCCAGGCCCAGATGCAGCATGACGTTCATGGTGGATATCACTCAATAAGGTTCAAAGATCGAATTGGGTTGGCAACATGACCACATCGCGTATGGTCATGCCGCGTGGCCGCGTGAGCATGAACAGCACCACTTCGGCCACCTCGCTGGCTTCGAGCAGACTGCCTTTGTCCCGGGCTTCTTGCAATTTGTCCGCTGGCCAGTCTGACAACAGGGAGGTGATCACTGGCCCGGGTGAAATGGAGCCCACGCGGATACCGTGCTTGAACACCTGACGACGCGTTGTTTGCACAAAGCAATCCATGGCCCATTTCGAGGAGGCATACACCGGCTCCCATGGGGTGGGGAAATGCGCAGCCAGCGAACTGGTGACAATGATGTCGCCGGTCTGCCGCTCGATCATGTGCCGCAGCACATCACGGACGTTTTTCATGACCACGCTGACATTAAGCTGCACCATGCGGTCAATGGCATCGGGTTGGGCATCGACCAGATCACCGCCCACATACATACCTGCGTTGGCGTGAAACACATCGATCTGTCCACAACGATCCAGCACCTGCTGCACCAAGGTGGCGCACTGAGCGTTGTCCAGCAAATCCAATACCAAAGGCACCGCCGCCTGACCCAGTTCGGCGCAGACGCTGTGTAATGTTTGCGCATCGCGATCGACCAGCACCACGCGCGCGCCTTGGTCCAGCATGGCTTGCGCACTGGCTCGCCCGATGCCTGAGGCGGCACCTGTGACCACAGCCACTTTACCTGCAAGCTTTGTATTCATGCGGATCTCCTCTTCAGGCCGGCATGAGCACACGCCCTTGGCCGTCAAACCAGTGTGCATGCGTCAGGTCCAGACTCACACCCACCGAAGAGCCCACTTGCAAGGTCGTGCGCTCATTCTGCCGCGCGACCAGCTGGGCCCCTTCAGTGGTGTGAACATATATCAGGGTCTCGGCGCCCAAAGCCTCAATCAGCTCCACACGGCCTTGCAAACCCGTGCTGGCATCAGCTTGCACCGTGACATCTTCGGGACGCAACCCCAGGCTGCCGCCCTTGGCTCCAGCGGGGGCCTGATCGGCCACGAATGCAGGCAGGTGTTGCAACGCTGTCACGTTCATTTGGGGGGTGCCGATGAACTGCGCCACAAACTGGTTGGCCGGACGGTCGTACAACTCCAGCGGCGTACCTACTTGTTCGATCTGGCCATCGCGCAGCACCACCACGCGGTCCGCCAGGGTCATGGCCTCGACCTGGTCATGCGTCACATAAATGGTGGTGGCGCCCAACTCACGGTGCAGCTTGGCGATTTCCACACGGGTCTGTCCGCGCAATGCGGCGTCCAGGTTGGACAGCGGCTCGTCAAACAGGAACACCTTGGGCGCACGCACAATGGCTCGACCAATGGCCACGCGCTGACGTTGCCCGCCCGACAGTTCCTTGGGGGTGCGCTGCAGGTATGGCGTGAGGTTCAGGATGTTGGCCGCACGCTCGACCTTTTCCTTGATCACCCCCTCGGGCTCCTTGGCCAGCTTGAGCGCAAAGCTCATGTTTTCGTACACGCTCATATGCGGGTACAGCGCATAGCTTTGAAACACCATCGCCAGGTCGCGTTTGCTCGAGGGCACATGGGTAATGTCACGACCGTCCAGCGACAGCTTGCCGCCATCGATGCCTTCCAGCCCGGCAATCAAGCGCAACAAGGTGGACTTGCCGCAACCCGAAGGTCCGACAAAGACGATGAACTCGCCGGGCTCGATGTTCAGGTTGACCCCTTTGATGGCACGGTGCTCACCAAAGAATTTTTCGATGTTGTTCAGTTGCAAAAAGGACATGTCTTTACTCTCAAATCTTTGCGCTCGGTGCGCTTACTTGACGGCGCCAAAGGTCAGGCCTTGGACCAGTTGTTTCTGGCTGAACCAGCCAAATACGACGATGGGGGCAATGGCCATCAAGGAAGCCGCCGACAGCTTGGCCCAGAACAGCCCTTCGGGGCTGGAGTAGCTGGCAATCAGGGTGGCCAAGGTGCCCCCGTTGGCCGCTGTCAGGTTCAGGCTCCAGAACGCTTCGTTCCAGCTGAGCACCAGACAGAGCAATCCGGTGGAGGCCAGACCGCCCATGCCCAGAGGCAACAGCACCATCCGGAATTCCTGCCACAGAGTGGCGCCGTCCATACGGGCTGCCTCCAGAATTTCGTGCGGAATGTCCTTGAAGTGCGAATACAGCATCCACACCATGATGGGCAGGTTTGACAGCGTAAAGACGATGATCAGCGCCAGCTGGGTGTCCAGCAGGTGCGCCTTTTGTGCCAGCACATAAATAGGTACCAATGCACCCACGGCGGGCATCATCTTGGTCGAGAGCATCCACATCAGGATGTCCTTGGTGCGCTTGCTCTTGAAAAAAGCCATCGAATAAGCCGCAGGAGCAGCAATGATCAAGCCCAACACAGTTGACAGCACGCTGGTGATGACCGAGTTCTTGGCGTAGAGCAGATAGTCACTGCGCTGCTGCACTTCGGCAAAGTTCTCCAGCGTGGGCGGGAACACGAGCAATGGCGGTACCGAGATGGCTTGCAACTCAGTCTTGAACGCAGTCAGCAACAACCACCCCAACGGAAAAAACAGCAGCAAGGTCACAGCCCAGGCCAGCAAGGTGCGCAGCAGCAAGGCCACAGAAAATACAGATCGTCGAGACACCACAATGCTCCCTTATTTATCCAGGCTCTTGCCCACCATGCGCATGAGGAAAATGGCTGCAATATTGGCCAGTACGACCGCAAACAGCGCCCCGGCAGAGGCCACACCCGCATCGAAGTTGAGCAAGGCTTGCTTGAAGATCAGGAAGGCCACGTTGGTGCTGGCATCCCCTGGGCCACCGCCCGTGGTGGTGTAGATCTCGGCAAAGATGCTCAAGAGGAAAATCAGTTCGATCATCACGACCACCGCCACCGAGCGGGCCAGGTGCGGGATGTAGAGGTAGCGCAGCTGCTGCAGATAGTTGGCGCCATCCATGCGGGCCGCCTCGATCTGCTCGCGGTTCATGCTCTGCAAGGAGGTGATGAAAATCAGGGCCGCAAACGGCAACCATTGCCACGAGACCATGATGATCACCGATAGCAACGGCAAGTCCTCCAGCCAGTTGATCGGCGTGGCACCAAAGAACTGCCATACCTGAGCGAGCACCCCGTAAATGGGGTTCATCATCATGTGCTTCCACAGCAAGGCGTTGACGGTGGGCATGACGAAGAACGGAGAAATCAGCAGCACGCGAACCAGACCGCGACCCGGGAATGGCTCATCAATGAGCAGCGCCAGTGCAGCGCCCAGCACCACAGTGATCACGATCACACTGCCCAGCAACAGCACTGTGTTCATCACCGCTGGCCAGAAGGAAGGGTCGGTGATGAAAAATTCGAAGTTTTCCCAACCGATGAAGCCGCTTCGCTCGGGCTGCATCAAATTAAAACGGATGGTCGAGAAATAAATGGACATCACCAACGGCACGATCATCCAGAGGAAGAGCGTGAGGATGGCGGGCGTCATCAAGACGCGAGGCAAAAATCGTTTCATGCGGGGTATCCCAAAGGAGGTGTCCGTGGTTTCACGGACACCTCACAACCCTTGAAGGAGACACAAAGGGCAGAGGCTCTAGCCCCCGCCCATTTCAGACAATCACTTGTAGTAACCGGCCTTGCGCATTTCGCGGTCAGCCGCCGTTTGCGAAGCCTTCAGGGCTGCATCGACAGAGGTCTTGCCAGCCAAGGCTGCGCTCATTTGCTGGCCCACGGCGATACCGATCGATTGGAACTCCGGAATGGCGGCAAACTGCACGCCCACATAGGGGCTCTTGGGCAGCGTGCTGTCATTGGGGTTGGCGCTGTCGATCGCAGCCTTCTCGGCAGCAGCGAACTTGGCGGCCTTCTGGAAGTTAGGGTTGGCGTACGTGGACTTGCGCGTACCGGTGGGCACATGGCCCCAGCCATTGGTCTTGGCCACCAGCTCGATGTAGTCCTTGGAGGTGGCCCAGGTCACGAACTTCTGGGCAGCATCGGCCTTCTGGGTGCCTGCCGGAATGGCCAGCGCCCAGGCCCACAGCCAGTTGGCGCCCTTGGGGGTCACCTTGGTCGGGGCTTGTGCAAAGGCCACCTTGTCGGCCACTTTGGACTGCTTGGGGTCGGTGATGAACGAGGCCGCAATGGTGGCGTCGATCCACATGCCGCACTTGCCTTCGTTGTACAGCGCCAGGATTTCGTTGAAGCTGTTGGCCGAAGAGCCTGGGGGGCCGTATTTGTTGAGCAGGTCCACATAAAAGCCGATGGCCTCTTTCCAGGGCTTGGATTCGAGCTGGGGCTTCCAGCTCATGTCAAACCACTGACCGCCGTAGGTGTTGACCAGCGTGGACAGGAAGGCCATGTTGTCGCCCCAGCCCGGCTTGCCGCGCAGGCAGATGCCGTACACGCCATTCTTGGGGTCGTGGATTTTGGAAGCCAGGGTGGTGATGTCGTCCCAGGTGGGCTTGTCGGCCACCTTGATGCCAGCCTTGTCGGCCAGGTCCTTACGGTACATCAGCATGGAGCTCTCGCCGTAGAACGGCACAGCAAACATCTTGCCGTCCACCGACAGGCCGTTGCGCATGGCGGGCAGCAGGTCATCGGCGTCGTACTTGGCGTCGGCTTTGATCTCTTTGATCTGATCTACCTACCCGGCTTTACCACCAGAGACGTCGTTACCAACC
>JALRIL010000140.1 GCA_023255445.1 Limnohabitans sp.
ACTCGGGCATGCCTGCCTCGATGGAGTGCTCACCCTTGACGATGCTTTCGTACACTTTGGTACGGCCTTGAACGTCGTCGGACTTGACGGTGAGCATTTCCTGCAGCGTGTAGGACGCGCCATAGGCTTCCAGCGCCCACACTTCCATCTCGCCGAAACGCTGACCACCGAACTGGGCCTTGCCGCCCAGCGGTTGCTGCGTGACCAGCGAGTACGGGCCAGTGGAGCGGGCGTGCATCTTGTCGTCGACCAGGTGGTGCAGCTTGAGGTAGTGCATGTAACCAATGGTGGTCGGACGCTCGAAGGCATCACCTGTGCGGCCGTCATACAAATTCGCTTGCGTACGCGTGGCCGTCAGACCCTTGGCTGCGGCGATATCGTCCGGGTAGGCCAGTTTGAGCATGGCGCGGATTTCGTCTTCGGACGCACCATCGAACACCGGCGAGGCGAAGGGGAAACCTTCCTTGAGGTTCTCCGCCATGGCCAGGATGTCATCGTCGGAGAGCTGCGACAGCTCTTCCTTGCGACCCATGCCGTTGTACAGCTGCTCGAACAGCTTGCGCAGTTCGGCTGCTTTCTCCATGCGCTTGCCTTCGGCTTGCAGCATGTTGCCAATACGGTGACCGATGCCCTTGCCGGCCCAGCCCAGGTGGACTTCGAGCACCTGACCCACGTTCATACGTGAAGGCACGCCCAGGGGGTTAAGCACGATGTCGCAAGGTGTGCCGTCGGCCATGTAAGGCATGTCTTCGACGGGCACGATCTTGGAGACCACACCTTTGTTACCGTGACGGCCGGCCATCTTGTCGCCAGGCTGCAGACGGCGTTTGACAGCCAAGTAAACCTTGACCATCTTGAGCACGCCCGCGGGCAGCTCGTCGCCTTGCGTGAGTTTCTTGCGCTTTTCTTCAAACGCCAGATCGAAGCTGTGACGAGTCTGTTCCAGCGAGTTCTTGATGGACTCCAGCTGGGTGGCGACTTCGTCTTCGGCCGGACGGATATCGAACCAGTGGAACTTGTCCACAGACTCGAGGTAGGCTTTGTCGAGCTTGGTGCCTTTGGCCAGCTTTTGAGGGCCGCCGTTGGCCACACGGCCCACCAGCAGTTTTTCGATACGGTCGAAGGCGTCGGCTTCCACGATGCGCAGCTGGTCGTTCAGGTCCAGGCGGAAGCGCTTGAGTTCGTCGTCGATGATCTGCTGGGCACGCTTGTCACGCTGGATGCCTTCACGGGTGAAGACCTGCACGTCGATCACAGTGCCTTGCGAGCCCTGGTCCACGCGCAACGAGGTGTCTTTCACATCGCTGGCTTTTTCGCCGAAGATCGCACGCAACAGTTTTTCTTCTGGTGTCAGTGTGGTTTCGCCTTTTGGCGTGACCTTGCCGACCAGTGTGTCGCCGGGTTGCACTTCTGCACCCACGTAGATGATGCCGGAGTCATCCAAACGGTTGAGTTGTTGCTCAGCCAAGTTGGGGATGTCGCGTGTGATTTCTTCTGCACCCAACTTGGTATCACGCGCCATCACCACGAGTTCTTCGATGTGGATCGAGGTTCGTTGCGCGTAGTCTGAGGTAAGCTCAGGCATTAATGCTGAGCTTGGTGTTTCATAAAGAGTAATAAACGTTCGGATCAAGATGGCTAAGCACAGCACGTACCAGAAGAGGCCGAGTTGCCCGAGTTCAGGCGGATTCCATAAGGCCCAAGAGCTAATCGCTACGGGTAGGGCGGCTGCGTACATGAAGGGATGTCTACGACCCAGCCTCGAGCGCGTATTGTCA
>JALRIL010000007.1 GCA_023255445.1 Limnohabitans sp.
ATTGGTTTCCTTATCCCATGCCATAGGGTGATTCGTGAAAGCGGAGAGACCGGCAACTACCGCTGGGGAACTGAGCGCAAGCAGGCGATACTTGCGTGGGAAGCGGCTCGAACTTTGCAGTGACAGGCTGCTTCTGGCCGACAGCTGCCCTTCTTTCAAAATCACCTCTGATGTATCTGGGCAGGTACAACAGTTATCAAAGCCACTCAAACCCCTCCCCCGGGGTGTCTAAACAGGACATTGAATTGCCCAATGGATAACGATCCAGACTAGATAATCAATCGATCAGACAGCAGTTGATACACCTCAAAGGCCTCGCTAGAATCTGTGTCACTTCGTGGTGTAACAACTCGGAGAAGCTCTCAAATGGAAGGTGGGGAATAACGGGAGTTCACAGAGTGAACGACCAACCGAGCAGCCCTAACCGTGGAATCAGTGCCGGGGTCAAGGCTCGTCACCCCCTATGTCTGGCCCTCAGGCAGCGACATTGGCCTTGTGCAGGGTTTGTCCTCGGATGGGCAGTCGGGTCACATTGGCTTTGCGAACGCTGACCTCTCCAAGCCCATCGGATGCTGCGCGCAATGCCCGCACGCTGGGTTCAAACGCAAGTTGAGCCTGAATCTGCATCGCCCCAATGAAGTTTTCGGGATAGTCTCTGACCACATAACCCTGTTGCGCCATGGCCGTCATAAAGGCTTTGGAAGCTTGGGCCAATGCCTGCTGGTACGCGTCAGTCTGAATGTGTTTCATGTCATCTCCACAGGATGGAATGCCACGAAAGATACTGACAAAGCTCGGATTTGAGGAGTACCTGGGCGCACGCCTTGTGAGCATTTGTTACAAGCCAGCATGCCAGTGGCTTCATCCAGATTGACCTTATACCCTGCAGCATCGATGGTTTCTGTCAAAATAGATACCATCTTTTCTTTTGACTCCGTTCTTAACAAGGTACGACACCATGGCCAGTGATCTGATCAAACATGTTTCCGACAGCAGCTTCGAAAGCGACGTACTTCAAGCATCGCTGCCTGTGGTTGTGGACTTCTGGGCCGAGTGGTGCGGTCCATGCAAGATGATTGCTCCTATCCTCGATGAAGTGGCCACCGCCTACCAGGGCAAAGTTCAGATCACCAAGATCAATGTGGACGAAAACCGTGACATCCCAGCCAAATTTGGCATTCGCGGTATCCCGACACTGATGGTCTTCAAAGGTGGTCAGTTGGCCGCCACCAAGGTTGGCGCCATGAGCAAAGCCCAGTTGACCGCTTTCATCGATCAGCAACTGGCCTGATCTACCTGACGTGCAGACCACCCCGCGTGGTCTGCAGTGTAAAAAAACCTGTCATAATTCTTATCACTCGGGTTTCTTCGAGTCGGTTCCGCCGGACCCACATTGGCTTTCCGGACCTGAACAACGCCTTCCCCCAGATTTACCTCACTGCTCTTGGGCAGCCTATCACCGCAGGTCATATTCCATGCATTTGAATGAACTCAAGGCACAACACGTGTCTGAACTCCTCAAGCAAGCCGAAGAGCTCGAAATCGAGAACACGGGGCGCATGCGCAAACAGGAGTTGATGTTTGCCATCATCAAAAAGCGGGCCAAGGCCGGTGAACAAGTCTTTGCCGATGGCGTGCTCGAGATCCTGCCTGACGGCTTCGGCTTCCTGCGCAGCCCAGACACCAGCTACACCGCATCCACAGACGACATCTACATCAGCCCCAGCCAGGTGCGCCGATTCAACTTGCACACAGGTGACATGATCGAAGGTGAAGTGCGTATCCCCAAGGATGGCGAGCGCTACTTTGCCCTGACCAAGCTCGACAAGGTCAACGACGGCCTGCCCGAGAACAACAAACACAAAGTCATGTTCGAAAACCTGACGCCTCTGTTCCCCAAGGAGCAGATGCGTCTGGAGCGCGACATCAAGGGCGAGGAAAACATCACCAGCCGCGTGATTGACATCATTGCGCCCATTGGGCGTGGCCAGCGTGCCCTGATCGTGGCCCAGCCCAAGTCGGGCAAGACGGTCATGATGCAGCATATTGCCCATGCCATCACTGCCAACTACCCCGACGTGCACCTGATGGTGCTGTTGGTCGACGAGCGCCCCGAAGAAGTCACTGAAATGCAGCGCAGCGTGCGCGGTGAAGTCATCTCCTCGACCTTCGACGAACCTGCCGCCCGCCATGTGCATGTGGCCGAGATGGTGATCGAACGCGCCAAGCGCCTGGTCGAACTGAAAAAAGATGTGGTGATCCTGCTGGACTCCATCACCCGTCTGGCCCGTGCCTACAACAACGTGGTGCCCAGCTCTGGCAAGGTGCTCACCGGCGGTGTCGACGCCAACGCCCTGCAACGCCCCAAGCGTTTCTTTGGCGCTGCCCGCAATGTAGAAGAAGGGGGCAGCCTGACCATCATCGCTACCGCCCTGGTCGACACTGGCAGCCGCATGGACGAGGTGATCTTTGAAGAATTCAAAGGCACCGGCAACTGCGAAATCCACCTCGAGCGCCGTTTGTACGAAAAACGCGTGTTCCCGGCCATCAACCTCAACCGCAGCGGTACCCGCCGCGAAGAATTGCTCTTGCAGCCCGAAGTGCTGCAAAAAACCCGCATCCTGCGCCAATTCATGTACAACATGGACGAAATCGAAGCGATGGAGATGGTGCTCAAGAGCATGAAAGCCACCAAGAACAACTCCGAGTTCTTCGACATGATGCGCAGGGGTGGTTAATCCCTTATAATCAGCTGTTTTGCGGAAAGTGCGTCCGGAATGGTTCAGGGCGTGGCTACCGTGGTTTCACAAAAGGAAAACCCATGAAAGAGGGCATTCACCCCAACTACCGCGAAGTGTGCTTCCAGGACATGTCCAACGGCTTCAAGTTTGTGACCCGTTCCTGTGTCAACACCAAGGAAACCATCGAATTTGAAGGCCGCGAACTGCCGCTGTTCAAGCTCGATACCACCAGCGAATCGCACCCCTTCTATACAGGTACCCAAAAGTCTGTTGACAACATGGGCGGCCGCGTGGAGCGCTTCCGCAACCGTTTCGGCAAGACCGCCCTGTCCAAATAAGGCGATCTTCCTTTCGCAAAGGGCAGCCCGGGCAACCGGCCTGCCCTTTTGTTTTGAGACTGCCCAACTGCTATCGTTATACCCGTGAACGCCCCCAGCCCCGCCATTGTTGCCCAGCATGCTGTGCGCAGACTGCCACGCGCCGCCCTATGGCTGCTCAGCCTGGCTTATGTGCTGTCTGGTTTTGTGGGGCGCACGGCCTGGAAAAACGATGATCTGGAGGCCTTTGGCTTCATCTGGGAGCTGGCATCCCCTCTCGCAGGCGAAAGAAGCCATTGGCTGAGCCCCACCCTTTTGGGGCAAACCGACGTCAACCTGGCCCTCATGCCCTACTGGCTGGGCGCTTTGGCCATCAAAGCGCTGCCGTGGCTGGCGCCGGAGTTGGCAGCCCGCATCCCTTTTGTATTGCTTCTGCTCCTGACTTTGATCTGCACCTGGTATGCCATTTATGCGCTGGCACGCCACCCACAGGCCCAGCCCGTGGCATTTGCGTTTGGTGGTGAAGCTCGTCCAGCCGATTACGCACGCGCACTGGCCGATGGTGGCCTGCTGGCGCTGATGGCCTGCCTGGGGCTGGCACGGCTGGGACATGAAGGCACCGCCGCTGTCAGTCAACTTGCTTGTGCAAGCCTGGTGTTTTATGCCCTGAGCAATCACACACGGCACCGATTGACAGCGCTGGTTGCGATGACTGCAGGCATGTTGGGCCTGACCCTTTCTGGTGCGCCCACCATGGCTCTGCTGCTGGGCCTGGGTGGAACGGCGGTACTTGCTACCGGGACACGCGCTCGCGCACTGGACCTGGGACTGATGCTGCTGATCACATGGATGTGCGTGACTCTAGCTGGCAGTCTGGACCTGTGGCGCTGGCGCCTGCAAGCCGACCGTGGAGCCGAGCTGGTCAGCTGGGGCAAACTGTTGTTGTGGTTCACTTGGCCCACTTGGCCTTTGGTGCTGTGGTCGCTGTGGCGCTGGCGCCATGCCTTGCGTCGGCCCTGGCAAACCCCTCACCTGGCCTTGCCCTTGTGGTTTGCGCTCGTCACGGTGGGTGGCACTTGGCTGACGGGTCTGACCGATCGAGCGCTGCTGTTGAGTCTGCCTGCGCTGTCCGCACTGGCTGCCTTTGCGCTGCCCACGCTCAACCGTGGACTCAGTGCATTCATTGACTGGTTTACGCTCATCTTCTTTACCTCCTGCGTCCTGATCATCTGGGTGGTATGGGTGGCCATGCAAACGGGTTTGCCCAGGCAACCCGCAGCCAACGTCGCGCGATTGGCGCCCGGGTTTGAACCGACGTTCTCCATCTGGACTTTCGCGCTGGCACTTGTCGCCACCCTGTGCTGGGTCGCGTTGGTCCATTGGCGTGTGGGTCGTCACCGCGCTGCATTGTGGAAAAGCATGGCCTTGCCCGCGGGTGGCGCGACCTTGTGCTGGCTGCTGCTGATGACTTTGTGGCTGCCTTTGCTGGACTATGCACGCAGCTATGCGCCTTTGAGCCGCAAGTTGTCGGCCCTGGTGCCACCCGCAGACTGTGTGGAATACATCGGACTGACCCGAGCGCAAGTCACTGGACTGCGGCTGCATGCAGGCTACACGTTCACACCACACACTGACACAGGTAACCGCTGCTCTTGGCTGTTCATGAATTCACGCGTACAGGCTCTGGCCGTGACCGATCAGTTGCTGGACCACTGGGAGTTGATCAGCAGCGTCCAGCGTCCTACCGATGGCAACGAGTGGATCGTTGTCTTCCGCCGCAAACAACCATGAAGCAGTCGGACTTGCGGGCCATTGCCCGTCATGCCGGCACCGTGCTGGTAGGCCAGTGGGCGGTCATGGGCTTCAGCGTAGCCGACACCCTCATTGCCGGACAGTATTCTGCGCAAGCCCTGGCCGTAATGTCACTGGCCTCTTCCATTTACATCAGTGTGTATGTGGGACTCAACGGGATGCTGCAAGCCCTGCTGCCAGTTTGGGCTCAATTGCGTGGTGCTGGTCAAGACGCACAGATCGGAGCCTCCGTGCGTCAAGCACTCTATGTGGCCCTGCTGGCTTTCCTGATCGGATTTCCATGCCTGTTTTGGCCTCAACTGTGGCTGCAATGGACGCAAGTACCGCCCGAGCTATGGCCGCAAGTGCAAAGCTACCTGTCCATTCTGTCGGTGGCTTTGGCGCCCTCCTTGCTGTTTCGTTTGTACGGTACGCTCAATCAAGCCCTTGGACATGCACGATTGGTCACCTGGCTACAGGCGGCCGGACTGGCCGTCAAAGTGCCCCTGTCCTGGGCTTTGACATTTGGTGCAGCCGGCTTGCCCGAGCTGGGGGCACAAGGCTGCGCCTGGGCCACACTAGGTGTAAACGTGTTCATGCTCACCGTGGGCGTGTGGTGGCTAAGGCAGCTGGATGTCTATCGACCATACCGTTTGTTTGCCCGCTTGCACGCCCCCGACTGGCCACAACTCAAGCGATTTCTGCACCTTGGTGTGCCCGCTGGGTTGTCCATCATGGTGGAGGTGACATCGTTTACCTTGATGGCACTGTTCATTGCGCGATTGGGCGCCGTAGCTTCCGCCAGCCACCAGATTGCTGCCACCCTGGCCGCGGTTTTGTACATGGTGCCCTTGTCTTTGGGCATTGCCACAAGCGCACGCACGGGCTACTGGCTGGGCGCGCAGCATCACCAGCGCGCCCGACACAGTGCCCTGACGGGGTTGCGGATGGGTTTTGTGCTGTCTTTGCTCTGCGCCCTGGTGCTATGGATGTGCCGATCCCCCATCAGCCAGATGTTTTCAAGCCAGCAGAACGTTCAGGCCCTGGCTGCTCTGTGGCTAGGCTGGGTTGCTCTGTATCACCTCAGCGATGCACTGCAGGCCATCAGCGCTTTTGTGCTGCGCTGTTATCAAAAGACCATTGAACCCCTGATCATTTACACCGTCATGCTTTGGGGCGTTGGCGTCGGGGTGGCCTATCGCTGGGCTTACCATGGCCTGGGTCCCTTGCCGGCCCAACCCAGCGTACAAACCTTTTGGATCAGCAGCACCGTGGCGCTGGCTCTGGTGTCTGTGCTTTTGGTGGGCCTGCTGTTGCGTGTAAGCCGTCAGCGTACGCGCGATACGGGCAAATAAAGGCTGAACGTCGAGCCCTTGCCCAACTGGCTTTCAATATTCAGGCTGCCACCGTGTCGTTGAATGACATGCTTGGTAATGGCCAGCCCCAAACCGGTGCCCCCCGTCTCACGTGAGCGACTGCGGTCCACACGGTAAAAACGCTCGGACAGTCTGGGCAAGTGCTCCGGCGCAATGCCAGGCCCGGTATCCTGCACGCTGAAGTTCATGCCACCTTCCGGTGTCAGGCGAACACTGACTCGGATCACCCCACCCTCGGGGGTGTAGCGAACTGCGTTGCTGACCAGATTGGAAAACGCACTGAACAACTCATGACGAGAGCCCTGCACGTGCTGAACCTGCGGAACCTCGAACACCAAGCGGTGCACAGGGACATCTTTGTGAGCTTGCACCGCCGACAAAGACTGCGCATCGCTTTCAAGCTGCTGCAACATGGGCACAAGTTCGACCAACTCTTGCGCGCTGGGCGCAGGGCTACCCTCCAGCTGCGACAAGGTTAACAAGTCAGCCACCAGGGTCTGCATGCGCGAGGCCTGCACCGACATCAACTCCAGATAGCGCGCCGTCTCTGCCGCATCCAACGGCAAGGACTGCAAGGTTTCCACAAATCCAGCCAGCACGGTCAACGGAGTACGAATTTCGTGCGAAACATTGGCCACAAAATCCCTGCGCATGGCATCCGCCAACACCAGCGCCGTGACATCACGCGTCAGCATCAGCTCCTTGCCTTGTCCATAGTGATGTAGGTGCATGCTCAAGTGACGACTTTGCCCCCAGGATGTGCCAGGGGTGTCGATCTGGATTTCCTGGTCGTGCTGATCCTGAGCGAAATATTTGGTAAATGCAGGGGCTCGTACCAAGTGCACGATGTGTTGTTGTAAATCCCGGGGCATTTGCAGACCGAGGTGATCGCATGCCGTCTGGTTCATCCACTCGATCTTGCCTTCATCATCGAGCAGCACCACCCCGTTGGGAGAGGCCTGAATGGCCGATAGAAAATCCTGCAAGCGTTGCTCCTGCGCGCTGGCCTGTTGCTCACGCAAACGCAGCTGCCGATAAGCGCGCTCACCCAACTCGCGCCAAGGCCCCCGCAATCGGGTCAACGATTGGGCAAACGGCTGTTTAAGCCAGAGCTCAAAACGGGCACCCTGCCACACGCACCACAATACGCCGAGAAGCAAACCCGCAAAAGCGCCCAACCAGACATTCAACACAGGATGTGCGAAGCGGCTGATCAAGGCACCCACCAGGGCACCCCAACCCAAAGGAAAAAGAGCGGACCACATGCAGTGATCTTACAGACCTGTGGCCTTGAGTCGATAGCCTGCACCGCGAACAGTCTCAATCAGACCACTGGCCTGCCCCAGAGACTCACGCAAACGCTTGACATGCACATCCACGGTGCGCTCTTCGATGTAGACATGATCGCCCCAGACCTTGTCGAGCAGCATGCCCCGGGTGTGTACCCGCTCTGGGTGCCGCATCAGGTATTGCAGCAATTTGAACTCCGTCGGCCCGACCTTCAGGGGCTTGTCCTGCCAGCTCACCCGGTAGGTGTCGGCATCGAGTTGCAGATCGCCAATCTTCACGGCACCACCTGCAGACTCGGGCACACGCCGACGCAAGACCGCACGGATGCGCGCCAGCAATTCACGCGGCGAAAACGGCTTGACGATGTAATCGTCCGCACCCGCGTCCAGACCGGCCACGCGATCGGCCTCGTCGCCACGGGCTGTGAGCATGAGGATGGGTACGGCCTTGGTTCTTGCAGAGGCTCTCCAG
>JALRIL010000027.1 GCA_023255445.1 Limnohabitans sp.
AGCGAACCGGGTTCGGTGCTCTTGGTGATGGTGGAGCCGCCGCCCACGGTGCCGCCTGCCCCAATCGTCACCGGGGCCACCAGCACGCAGTTGCTGCCGATGTGCACGTCGGCTTCGATCACGGTGCGGTGTTTGTTGGCCCCGTCGTAATTGGCAGTGATGCTGCCCGCGCCGTAGTTCACCCGCTCGCCCACGGTGGCGTCGCCCAGATAAGCCAGGTGGTTGGCTTTGGCGCCTTGGGCCAGGGTGCTGTTTTTGACTTCGACAAAGTTGCCAATGTGCACGTCGGCGCCCAGCTGGGCGCCGGGGCGCAGGCGGGCAAAGGGGCCAATGAGGGCGCCCTCGCCCACCGACACACCCAGTTTTTCGCCGTCGATATGGGTGAAGGGATGGATGACGGCGGCAGCCGCGATGGTGCAGTTGGCCAGCACGCAGTTGGCGCCGATCTTCACGCCCTGGCCCAGCTCGACACGGCCTTCGAAGATGCAGTTAACGTCGATCTGCACGTCCTGCGCGCAGACCAGTTCGCCGCGTACATCAAAGCGGGCCGGGTCGATGATGCGCACGCCCTCGGCCATGAGGGCTTCGGCGCGGCGGCGCTGGTGAATGCGTTCGAGCTCGGCCAGCTGCGCGGGGCTGTTGACGCCAGCCACCTGCGCGGCATCGGCAATGACATGGGCGACCACGGGCACACCGTCGGCCACGGCAAACTTGACCACATCGGTCAAATAAAACTCTTGTTGCGCATTCTGGTTGTCGAGCTTCGCCAGCCAGGGCTTGAGCAGGCGCGCGGGCACAGCCATGATGCCGCTGTAGACCTCGCGAATACGGCGTTGCTCGTCGCTGGCGTCTTTTTGTTCGACGATGGCTTGCACTTGGCCGGCTGCGTTGCGCACGATGCGGCCATAGCCGGTGGGGTCGGCAAACTCGATGGTGAGCAGCGCCAGTTTGTCGCCTGCGCTGGCTGCAATCAGGGCCTGCAAGGTGTCGGCCTGGGTGAGAGGCACATCGCCCGAGAGCACCACCACGGTGCCATCCTCGGGCAGGTGGGGCGCGGCTTGCTGCACGGCATGGCCGGTGCCCAGCTGGGGCATCTGGCGGGCAAATTGGAGGCCCTCGGCGCCATAGGCGGCGGTCAAGCTGGCCTCGACCTGTTCGGCGCCGTGACCGGTGATGACCACGGTCTGACGCGCTTGCAGCTGGCGTGCGGTGTCGATCACGTGGCGCACCATGGGCTTGCCGGCGACAGGGTGAAGAACCTTGGGTAGACTGCTTTTCATGCGGGTGCCTTTGCCCGCCGCCATGATCACTACATCAAGATTCGTTGCCATATCGTGTTCCTTCTGATTGTGAGAATTATCCGCCAAGCGCTTGTGCCTTTGGTCTGTGCGAGCCTGTTGTTGCTGGCGGGTTGCAGTGCGGTGAAGGTGGGCTACGAGCAGACGCCCACGCTGCTGTATTGGTGGCTGGACAAGCATGTGGATTTCAGTGGCACACAAACACCCCTTGCACGCCAGGCATTGGAGGATTTGCAGCGCTGGCACCGCAAGCAGGCGCTGCCTGGTCATGCGGATTGGTTGGCGCGTTTGGCGGATGTGGCCCAGCAACCGGTAGAGGCAGCGCAGGTGTGTGCTTACATGCGCGAACTGGAAACGCAGATCGACGCATTCGCGCAGCAGTCCATTGTGCTGACCGTGCCCGTGGTCACCAGCTTGCGGGCCACGCAGCGCGAACACCTGCAGCGGTACTGGGCCCGCAAAAACGAGGATTGGGCAGACGACTGGCTGGCGCCATCAGAAGCGCGCAGGCAGGAAAAGCGGATGAGGTCAGCCGTCGAGCGTTATGAAGATGTTTACGGCCGCCTCACGCCTTCGCAGACCGAGCTGGTTCGCCGGCATGTGCGCGATGCGGTCTGGACGCCGCAGTGGGGCCAGCAAGAGCGGCTGCGACGCCAGCAGGATCTGCTGCAGGCACTGGACCGCATTCGCAACGAAGGGCTGGACTCGGCCCAGGCCCAGGCGGTGTTGTGGAAGGTGTGGCAGCGCTGGCTGAACCCGCCGCAAGAGGCCGACAAGCAACGCATGCAAGCCTGGCGTGAGCAGGGTTGCCGCCACCTGGCCGAGCTGCACAACAGCACCAGCCCGGAGCAGCGGCAGCAGGCGGCCAAACGCCTGCGCGCCTATGAAAAAGACCTGCGCGAACTGGCCGGCAGGTCTTGAGGTGAAGGGCTGACGGTCGTCAGTCCTGCAGGGCTTTCCACATGGCCATGTCGCGCTCGGCGGTCCAGATGCGCGGGTGCTTGATGCCGCTGGCTTCGTCGTAGGCGCGCGTCACGTCAAACGGCAGGCAGTGTTCATAAATGAACACATGGCCAAAGATCGGGTCCATGCTCTTGCGGGCGTGGGCCATGGCGGCTTTGAGGTCCATGCCTGCGGCCACGGCTTCCTGGCCGGCTTTGTACAGGGTCTCGACCCAGCGCTTAGTGTAGTCCAGCGCCTTGTTGACGTTGGCGTTGCCCTTCATGGCTTCACCACGGCCAGGTACGATGAACTCGGGTTTGAGCGCACGCAGGGCTTCAAGGGTGGCGGGCCACTCTTCAAGCTGGGCGTCGCCGGTGTACACCCCGGCTTCGTATTCGACCAGGTCGCCGCTGTAGAGCACTTTTTCTTCTTCCACCCAAGCGATCGTGTCGCCCTTGGTGTGGCCCGGGCCCGGGTGCCAGATCTGCACGACGACGCCGCCGAGGTTGATGCTGAGCTTGCCGGGCACTTCGCCCTTCGTGGGGTTACCGCCGCCGACCACCATGGTCGGCCAGGTCAGGCCGGGCACGCTGTCGGCACCACGGAACAGGCGCGGGAAACGCTCCATCTCGCTCTTCATGTCTTGCGCGCCACGCTCCTGGATCAGGTCCAGGGTGCCCTGGCTGGCAATGATTTCGGTCGCACCCTCGGCGGCGTAGGCGTAAGCGCCCAGCACGCGCACCGCGTGGTAATGCGTGA
>JALRIL010000035.1 GCA_023255445.1 Limnohabitans sp.
CGCCAGACCATCAAGGTCGAGGTCACGGCCCAGCACAGCCCGCTGCAGAGCCTGAACTTTGCCGCGCTGCGGGTCAAGGACGCGATCTGCGACCGCCTGCGCGACAAGCGCGGCGAGCGCCCGAGCGTCGACACCCTGCGCCCCGACGTGCGCATCTTCACCCACCTGACCCACGACGCCTGCACGGTCTACATCGACACCTCGGGTGAGCCGCTGTTCAAGCGCGGCTGGCGCGAAGACAAGGGCGACGCGCCGCTCAAGGAAACATTGGCTGCGGCCATGATTGCCGCCAGCGGCTGGGACGCCACCACCCCACTGTATGACCCCTGCTGCGGCAGCGGCACCATTCCAATCGAAGCGGCGCAGATCGCTTGTGGCATTGCCGCCGGAAGCCAACGCCGTTTTGGTTTTGAAAAGCTGTTGCCGTATCAGGCCCATGTCTGGCATAGCCTCAAGGACGAGGCCCACGCCCAAGAACATGCGCCCACGGCGCCGGTGTTCGGCAGTGATGTGGCGCACCGCATGGTGGACTTTGCACAACGCAATGCAGAGCGCGCCGGCGTGGCCCGCGCCCTGCAGCTGCGCGGGGGCGACGCCCTGCAGCGCATGCCGCCCAGCGAAATGCCAGGCATCATGCTGCTCAACCCGCCATACGGCGAACGCATTGCCGCCGCGGGTGTGGCCGGGCGCAGCCGAGACCACTTTGTGCCCGGCTTGCTGGCCGCCGCGCGCACGGGTCAGCCCCGCGAACACCGAGAGCAGGTTCAGACCGACGATGGTGGCGATTTCTTTTTGCAACTGTCGGCCCACTGGAAAAAGAACTTCGCTGGCTGGAGCGCCTGGATGCTCACACCCGACCTCAAGCTGCCTGGTCGCATGCGCCTCAAGGAGTCCCGCCGCGTCCCCATGTGGAATGGTCCGATTGAATGCCGCTTGTTCCGTTTTGACCTGGTCGCAGGCAGCGCCAGGCGCGACCCAGGCGAAAGCGCATGAACACGGCCTGCGCTGTCAGCCGGGTGCTGGACACCAACATCGTTTTGGACCTGTGGGTGTTTGACGATCCGGCTTCGGCCCCCTTGCGCGAGAGTCTGAGCTCAGGTCAGACCCGTTGGCTGGCCACAGCCGCCATGCGCGAAGAGCTGGTTCGTGTGCTCGAATACCCGCACATTGCCAGACGCATGCATGCACGGCAAATGCAGGCCCAAACCGTGCTCACGCACTTTGACCACTGGGCACAACTGCACAGCGACGCGCCCAAGGCACCCTACACCTGCAAGGATGCCGATGATCAAAAGTTCATCGATCTGGCCGTTCAGTACGGTGCTGCCTTGCACAGCAAGGACGCCCAAGTGCTGTGCATGAAAAACCGTCTGGCACGTTGCGGCGTTGCTCTCAATCCACCTTGCCCTTAGGAATACCCATGACCTCTTTGAGTGCCCAAGACTTCGACGCCCTGGACGACATCCTCGACGATCTGCGCACCCGCCACGATGAAACCCCGCAGTGGGAATTTTGCGAAGGCTTTCTGGCTGCACTGGCCTGCTGCCGCCGCCGCATTCCTGAACAGGAATGGCTGGAGGTGCTGCTCGGTCTTGACGATGGCGGCAGCTTTGCCAACGAAGCCCAGCGCCAGCAATTTCTGGACCTGTGGGCACGCCGCACTGCAGAGGTTCTGAGCGCGTTGGACACAGACATCCAGGCACTCGACGAAGATGCAGCCTATGCTCCCGAGGTGATGGATGTGCGCGGAGCCCTGGCCTCGCTGCCACCTGAGGAGCGCACCGAAGTCGAAGGCGAAGACATTCCCTCCTTTGCGCAGGTGTGGGCCTTGGGCTTCATGTTCGCCATTGAAAGCTGGCCCGAAGAATGGGAAGCGCCCAAAGACAAGGAAGCCGCCAAGTGGCATGACAGCTCACTTGAAGCCATTGTGGCGCTGACTGAAGACGACACCGATGAGCCCACCTTGTCGGCCTTTGGCGAAGACGGCCCCCCCAGCGTCAGCGAAAAGCGCTTGAATGCGTACGCTGAAGCCCTGTGGGCGGTGTATGACTTGCGCGAAATCTGGCGCAGCATTGGCCCACGCGTGCAGCAAGTCATCAAAGGCGACAGCCCTGGGCGCAATGATCCCTGCAGTTGCGGCAGCGGCAAAAAATTCAAAAAGTGCTGCGGCGCCTGAAAACACTTTTCAACACGCATCATGGCCCACCCAGACGATCTGCCGCTAAGCACCCTGGTGCGGATGACGCGGCCAGGGTTTCTGGCCATCACCGTGGTGGGTTGTCTGCTGGGCATCGCGATTGCTGATGCATGCGGCCATCCGCCGCACCTGTGGACAGCATTGGCCACCTTGGTACTCGCTTTGATTGCGCATGCAGCGGGCAATGTGATCAACGATGTACACGATGCTCAAAACGGGGCCGACGCCGCCAACCATTCGGGTATTTTTCCGTTCACGGGGGGTACGCGACTGATTCAACAGGGCAGTGTCAGCATTCGCCAAACACGTGAACTGGCACGTGCCTTGCTGCTCGTGGTGGTGCCCGGTGGCCTGACACTGGCGTTGTGGTCCACCCCTTCGCTGCTGTGGATGGGCGCTGTCGGCCTGTTGCTGGCCTGGGCCTATTCAGCGCCACCGCTTCAACTGATGTCGCGCGGTCTGGGTGAACTGGCGGTGGCTGCTGCATGGAGCCTGGTGGTCATTGGTGCAGATGCGGTGCAACGCGGCAGTGTGTTCATCATCCCGGTATTCACCTCCTTCAGCTACGGTTTGCTGATTGCCAACATCCTGCTCATCAACGCTGTGCCTGACGCTCAAGCCGATGCTTCAGTGGGCAAAGCCACCCTGGCGGTGCGGTTGGGCGCTCGCGGTGCTGCGCAGCTCTACTGCGTGCTGGCCTTGCTGGCTCACGGCTGGCTGGCTTGGGGTGTCTGGAACTTTGTGCAGCCCGAGCGGGCATTGTGGGGTTTGGCCTCGACGCCTTTCAGTGCAGCGGCCGCCCTGTTGCTGTGGCAACGCTTGAGCACACCCGAACGACTACGCCCGGCGATTGTGCTGACAATTGTGGCCGCGTGTACTCACGGTTTGGCCATGGCCGCCGGATTGCTGTCCATGCGCTGGATCTGATCGCTCAACTGAGCTTTGATGACCTTGCCCAATGCGCTCTTGGGCAACGCATCCAGGAACACGACCCGCCTGGGCAGCTTGAAGCGCGCAATGCGCTCCTGCAAAAAGTTGACCAATTTTTGCGCATCCAAGGTCTGGAACTCGGCATGGCCTGCGCGCACCACCGCCAATACCGGCACCTCGCCCCAACGAGCATCCGGCAATCCGACCACCGCACATTCGGCCACACCTGGCAGGGTAACCAGCAGGTTTTCGATCTCAGCCGGGTAGATGTTCTCGCCGCCAGAGATGATCATGTCCTTGCTGCGGCCCACGATGGTGATGCAGCCATCGTCTCTTCGCTGGCCCAGATCGCCGGAGTGGAACCAGCCGTCCTGTAGCCCTGCGTCCGCCTCACCGCCAGCTCGCCAGTAACCGCGCATCAGGTTGGCGGCGCGGATGCAGACTTCGCCCGTCTCGCCAGACCCGACTTCCTGGCCTTGCGCGTTGATCAGTTTGACCTGCGCCTCTGGTTGCGGCCAGCCCGAAGCACCCACGTGGGCCACGGCCTCGGACAAGCGCAGCACGATGGACACGGGTCCGGTTTCGGTGGTGCCATAGACCTGGCCCACGGGCACACCGCGTGCGTGCAAGGTTTCAAGGTAAGCCACGGGCACGGTGGACGAGCCGGTCATGATGCCGCGCAGGCAATCCAGCGAGGTGTCGGCCCAGCGAGGGTGTTCAAATACGGCGCGCATGGTGGCCGGCACCAAGAGCGACAACGTGGGGCGGCTGGTGGCCATTTCATCCAGCCAGGCCGTCGGGTCAAAGCGCGGGTGCAACACCACTTCGATGCCCGCCAGCAAGGCGGGCAGGGTCTGGATGCACAGGCCACCCACATGGAACATGGGCAAGGTGGACAGCACCTTGTCTCCCGGCACAAAGTCGTGCGCCCAGGCACTGGCTCGCGCGTTGGCCAGCAGCGCCGCTTGTGTGTGCACCGCCCCCTTGGGCACGCCGGTGGTGCCCGAGGTGTAGACCAGCAGCAGGGGCTGGTCACTGTGCACGAGGGGGAGCGGCAGGCCGCGTGGAGCGGCGCTGGCGATCAACACGTCCTGATGGGTGTATTGCAAACCCTCACCGCGCAAGGTCAGAGCGCCCGCGGCGTGCTGGCCATCGTGAATCAGCAAGCGTGGTTGCGCATCATTGAGCACTTGCTGTAGCTCGGGCCCCGCAAGACGAAAATTCAGCGGCAGAAAGATCGCGCCCAGACGCGCACACGCGACCAACGCGACCAATTGCAGCTCATGGTTGAAGCCCAGCCATGCCACGCGGTCACCCGACTCCACTCGCCAAGTGGACTGCAGGTGGGCCGTGACGCGTTCCACGCGCCGCCAGAACTTGGCGAAGTCATAGGCGAGCGTGCCGTCCCCTCTCTGTGCGGCCTTGCGCTCATCACCTCGAAAGGTCATGGCCGGTTGCGCACCACACTCGTGCGCGAGCTGCGCAAAACGCGCGGCGATCAGGCTGGACTCGTTGGCGAACATCACGCGTCTTTTTCGCCAGGTTCATACAGAGCTTCGCGGCCGATGCGGTCCATGCACAGCTCGGCCGTCCAGGGCAGCATGAGCGAGCCGCAACGTGCATCGCGGTACAGGCGCTCGAGCGGCAGGCTTTTGAGCATGGACTGACCGCCGCAGGTGCGGATGGCCAAACGGGCGATGTCTTGCGCGTTTTCCATGATGGTGTACTGCGCGGCATAGGCACGCAGACGGGTGGACTTGCTCGGGTCGACCTTGGCGTCTTCAATGGCGCGCAAAAAGAGGTTGCGTGTTTGTTCGAGCTTGATGAACATCTCAGCCACGGCGATCTGTTTGGTCGCGAACTGGCGGCGCTTGATGGGGCCGGTGCCGGCAATCTCGCCGCGCAAATACGCCACGGTGAAGTCGTAAGCGGCTTGCGCGATGCCCATGTAGGTGGGCGAGAGCGTCATGAACATGTGTGGCCAGCGGCTGGCCGCCTGGAAGTACAGACCTTGCGGCATCAGTGCGGCATCGTCCGGCACAAACACGTCTTTGAACACCAGGTTGCGCGACACGGTGGCGCGCATGCCCAGCGGGTCCCAGTCGCCTTCGACCGTCAAGCCCGGTGCGGCGCGCGGCACAGCCAGGTACAGCGTGTCGCGGCGCGACAGGTCAGCGCCCTCTTTCTTTTCGGTGCACAACACACCAAAGTAATCGGCCGCATCGGACAGCGAAGCAAAGATTTTTTTGCCATTGATCACCCAGCCGCCATCGACCTTGACGGCGAGGGTGCCGAAGGGCTGTGCACCGGCAGCGGCCGCACCGCCTTCAGAAAACGGTTGTGCGTAGATCGCGCCGTCTTTCACCACACGTGCAAAGTGCGTGGCCTGGTGCTGGCGATGGATGGCGCGCTGCTCAGGCGTCATCTCAAGGTCTTCCGACAACAAACCGCTCCAGAGCATGGTGCAGACATGCATGTTGAAAGTCAGCGCGGTGGCACCGCAGTAGCGGCCGATCTCGGCCGAAACCATGGCATAGGTGGCGTAGTCGGCACCGTGGCCGCCATGCGCTTCGGGCACACACAGCGCCAGCAAGCCCGCTTCACGCATGTCGTCGTAGTTGGCAAACGGGAACTGGGCATCGCGGTCGAGCTGCGCGGCACGCGGGGCGAACTTCTCACGGCCGAGTTGCCGCGCCAGCGCCATCAGCTGTTGCTGTTTTTCGGTCAGGGGGTACTCGTCGCCGCAGATGGGCATGGTGGTGCGCGTGGTTGTGTCTTGCACGTCGGTCATGAAATGCTCCGCAGAAATGGCAGCAGTGCATCAGCAAAGCTATCGGGTTGCTCAAACGTCAGAAGATGGCCCACTTTTGGCAGGCAAAGATACTGGGCATTCGGAATCTTGTCGGACATGCGTTGCACCACCGAGGGCGCTGCCGTGCGATCGTGCTCACCAGCGATGCATAAGGTGGGCACCGTGATGGTTTGCAGTGCAGTGCGCTGTTCAAACTGCACCAGCGCACCGAGTGCAGCCTTGTAGGCGGCGGGTGTGATCGTAGCCATACAGGCCTTGGCGTGGGCCAGGCCCGGCCCGTCAAACCCCGGCGCAACCATCGTGGGCACCAGGCCTTCGGCCACATCGGCCATGCTTTTGCCCGCCTCCAACGGTGCGAGACGCTGCGCAATGAATGTCTGCTGGAAGTCCCCGCTGCCATGGCCAAAAGCTGGACTGCTGGCGGCCAGCACCATACCGGCCACACGTTGCGGATGGCGAGCCCACATCTGCAAAGCCACCATGCCGCCCAGGCTGTGTCCAACCAGCACAGCTTGTTGCAGGTCGTTTGCATCCATCAGTGCCACCAGCGCATCAGACAAACCGTCAAAGGTGTACGGGTCGATGTTGGGGCTGTCGCCATAGCCGGGCATGTCCCATGCCAAACTGCTGTAGCCCACCTGCGCGCAGGCTTGCTGGATCGGTGCCCACCCGCTGGCGCGCCCGCCAATGCCGTGCAGAAAAACCAAGACAGGCTTGACTGCCTCTTGGGGAGCGAGCGCCTGCTCGCAACTTTCTTGTTCTGCGTTTTCGCGCCAGGAGGCCCCCCCACACAGAGGCAGACCCGTGGCGCGAAACACCACGCAAGTGGGCACCAGACTCATGCGAGCGCCTCGGCTACCAGCTGGCCAGCACTTACCACCACTGTCTCGTCGAGCCGAACGGTGCACCCGCGCATGGGCAAATCGAAGTGGCCCAGCGTGTGCCGACCCGCCACCTCGTTGGCACCGGTCGAGTACAGGAAGTTGCCTGCAAAAGCGCGCAACTCGGTGCCGTTGCAATCGCGCTTGTCGTAGAACGTCATGGCATCCCAACGGGCCGCCGGGTTCAGGCCAAAGCCCACGTGCGAGACCGCATAGCAGGCTCGGTGACCCTCGGCATCCTCCCAGGCTTGGTAGTAACCGCGCATCATGTCGGCATCCACACCGCTGCCCTCAATGGCCACCACACTGTCGTTCTCAATTGACAAGGTGATGGTGTCGCGCAAGTAGCACTTGAAAGTCAGGTTCACATCGCCTGGGGCCAGGACCAGCGTACCGTTCACACTGCCTGCGGCCGGAAAGGCCAGGGCCAGGCCCGCAGGCCAGTGGGAGACCATACCGGGCTTGGGGCAAAAGCCCCAGACGCCACCGACCACAGCCTTGTTCAGGTTCACCCGCAAATCGGTCCCTGCCGCAGAAGCGACATGCATCTGCTGAGAACCTTTGAGTTTTTTCATGGCGCTGCGCACCACGCCCTCAAGCGCGGGGTCGGGCACGGTGCGCTCCAGAATTTCGGGATGTTCGTTAGACACCATCAGCAGCCGCGGACGCTTGCCGTCAGCACCCTGGAGAAGGGTAGGCAACTCCGGCGCGTGCAGCAGGCCTTCCACCGTGCAGTCCACCACAAAGTCGGCGCGCGCCAACGAGGCCACCACCGGGACCAGCTGCGAAATCGCATCACTGGCCCCCGTGGAGCGCACGGGGGCAGGGGCCGTGAGTGGCGGTGTGGTCAGGGTGATTTCAAAGACTTTGGCACCCATGCCTTCGAGAGCCAAACGCGCCAAATCCACATTCACACGCCGGGATTGGGTTTCAGCCAGGATCGCCACCACTTCACCCGCCTGCACGTTGCACAGCGTAAAGGTGCGGACGAAAGCCGCAAGCCATTTGTGTTCGATGCGTTCCACCAACATGCTTGTCTCCTCAATGAAATCAGTTTATATGAATTTTCATGGATAGCCCCCATAATCAAGCCATGCGATCCCCCGTCCAAGCCCCCACCCATCCGGGCCAGAAAGCCCTGCCGCCGGACTTTGAGTCTGCGCATTTCCGACAGGCGCTCTCGCGATTTGCAACTGGCGTGACCGTGGTGACCACGCTGGCCCCTGGCGCGCAAAAAGGGGATACGCACAGCAACAGTTTTGTGGGGGTTACAGCCAGCTCGTTCAACACCTTGTCCCTCCAGCCGCCGTTGGTGCTGTGGAGTCTGGGCACCCAGGCTCGTAGCCTGCCCTTGTTTCATGCAGGAACACACTATGTGATCAACGTTCTGGCACAAGATCAGCTCGAGCTTTGCCAGCGTTTTGCTTATGGTCAGGGCGACCGGTTTGCGCAAAGCGCCTACCAGCTGGGTCAATCAGGCTTGCCCATTTTCGAGGGTGCCCTGGCCTGGTTCGAGTGCCACAACCGCAGTCGCTATGAAGAGGGGGACCATATCCTTTTTGTGGGCGAAGTGGAACGCTGCGGCTATCGCAACGACACCACAGGTCTGATTTTCCATACGGGCCAGTTCGGTCAATTCGCCCCCCTCAACGGACAAGGTACTCGCGCGTGAAGACCACTGCGCAACCAGGCTTCGTTCAGGACTACCTGGCTTATTTACTGGCCAGAGCCAGCCACGAAATTTCTGCTGAGTTTCATGATCAGGTGCTGGCCAGCGGACTGAGCGTGATGCAATGGCGTGTACTGGCCAGCCTGTCCGAGGGCCCGCCGCTTAGCATAGGCGCGCTGGCCGACATTGTGCTGGCACAACAACCGACCGCCACCAAACTGGTCGCACGCATGGTCCAGGAAGGTTTGATTCAGCGCCTGCCCCACCCGCAAGACAAGCGCTCGGTGCTGGTGACCCTGACCCCACTGGGCAAGCGCAAGGTTGCCCCCCTGCTCCAACAGGCGCGCCAACATGAAGCCAATGTGCTGGCCCGATTGCCAGACACGGATGCCGCGGCGCTCAAGCGCATGCTCAGGCTCTGGATTGAACACGCCTTGTCCTGACCAGCTTCGCCTTTTTGCATACGAAAGCCCACTGAATTTCATGCACAATGGGGGCATGGCTACCCACACACATGACCTGTTCGATGAGGACAAAGCGGCCTGGCTGGAAGACCTGCAGGAAGGCCTGTTGTGCCTGGTCTTGCACAGCACCAGCGCCTCACTTCTGAACGAAACATCGCGCACCCTGCAGAACCTCTGGGTGTCAGCGCACGCAGGACACGTGGAGAGTTTCGATGGTGCCCACTGCCAGGACATCATCCGGCGTTTCAACGAACGGGTGGCTTCCTACTCTGCATCGATTGCGGCCCTCCCCCCCGACCCGGACCATCCTGCACATTTGTGGATCGTGCATCAGGCCCAGTCACTGAGCGCCGATCAAGTGCACCTGCTCGGCCAGATGCTGGTCCATCTGCCGGGTGTCAATATTCGCATGGTGTTGCTGCATGAAGGCTCCACCCCTGTGGGCAACTGGAGCGAAGCCACGCAGGGCCAGTCCGATACGCACGAATTGGTACCGCTGCCCGCGCCTGCAATTGATCTGCTTGATCTGGGCGCCGATCACCCCCAGGATGAGGACCCTATTGTTGACCGAGAAGAGTCCTCCCCTACGGAGGCACCCCACCGCTGTACTCGCCGTCATTGGATCCTGGCAGGAGCTGTCGGCCTGGCTGTCTTTGGATTGGGCTTTGCCGCCGGTCGCGTCACCAGTCCCGAACCGCAAGGCTCGCAGCCTGTGGTGGCTGATGTCGCACACATCCCGCCGCCCACAGAGCCGGCCTCGGCTGTGGTTACCACCCGCTCAGATGCCAACAGCGCAACCCCCTCCGTGCAGGCACCAACGCCCAGCGCACAAGCCACCTCTGCCCCCACGCCTTTAAGCACAGACGCTCAATGGCTGCGCAAATTGCCCTCGGGCAGTTTTGTCGTGGTGCATGACAGCTTTGCCGAACTGGCCACTGCACAAGCGTTCAAGGCCAAGCATGCCATTCTTAAAACGGCGCGCATCGTTCCCGTCAAGCTCTCCGACAAGGCTGGCTACATGGTGATCAGCGGGCCCTTCCGAAGTGAAGAGCGCACGCGGGGCTTCATGTCTCGACTCGAGTGGAAAAAATCGGCTCGCGTACAGTCACGTCAAAGCGTACTGGACAACATCGACGCGCCTTGAGGGCGATGACACGCCCCTGCGCGATGAACATCAGTGCCCGGGGTGGCTGGCGTGTTCGTCCTGCCTGACGCTGGCAGGCAAGCGTTGCAACTGCATGACGGTCAATGCCGCATACAAAGGTGTGCTGACCAGGCGCGAAACACCACTGGCGATCAAGGCGCTGGCCATCAGGCTCAACACCAGTTGGTGCCCGGTGACCATCTCCATCACAATGATGAAAGCTGTCAACGGCGCTTGGGTCACCGCTGCCAGAAAGCCTGCCATGCCCAAAGCGATCAAGGTTGGTGCATTGGGGTAATTGATCAGATCGGCCAGGTCATTACCCAAGGCTGCACCAATGGCCAATGAAGGCGCAAAAATTCCAGCAGGCACCCCAGCCCATGTCGTCAGCCAGGTCGCCAGCACCTTCCACAGCACATACAGCTGCGACACATCGTTATGGTTTTCAAGCATGGCTTTGGTGTGCGCATAGCCCCCGCCGAATGTGGCACCATGCGTCATCACGCCAATCACGGCTACAGCAAGACCGCACAATGCTGCAAACTTCAGCGGTGAAGCATTGCGCAAACGATGCAACCAGAAATTCGACTTGCCATGCAGCGAGTGAATCAGCAGACGCGAAAACGCCCCCCCAAGCAACCCACTGCACACCGCCACCAACAAGGCCGGAAAGAGCAGGTTCCAGCCAATCAAGTCCACCTGTATGGTGCCGAAATAGGTGGCGTTGCCATAGACCGACACCGCCATCAAGCCTGACAGGATGATGGCCGAGAGCAAGAGACCGCTGCGTCGGTCTTCGGGGTGACGAGACAACTCCTCAATCGCGAACATCACCCCGCCCAGGGGCGTGTTGAAGGCCGCAGCAATGCCCGCAGCCCCGCCTGCCAGCAACAAGCCTGAGTCGCGAATTTGCGAGTCCTTGGACAACCAGCATCGTGCGTTGTGCATCACCCCCGATGCAATTTGTACCGAAGGGCCCTCGCGCCCTAGCGACAGACCCGCAAACACCCCCGCCGTGGTCAGAAACATCTTGCCCACACTCAAGCGCAAGGAGACGAACAAGCGACGATGTTCTTTGGGTGTTTGAGGTGAAAGCGCGGCCATCACCTGCGGAATGCCCGAACCGGCAGCGCCAATGAAATAACGTCGGGTCAGGTAGACAATCCCTACCGTCAGGGCAGGGGTGACCAGCAAGGGATACCAGAAATACTGTCGCTGGTACACAAAAAACGTATCGAGCGCGTGCTCGGACATCCAGGTAAACGCCACCACCGTCAAGCCCGAAAGCACGGCAAACAGCAACACCACAAAGCGATCGGCCCAAAGCCGCCAGTCTGCAAACTCGGCTTTGATGGATTCAATGATTTCAGGGTTTTTGAGCATGGGCAGGCCTTGGCTTGGCTACCTGCATTCTATATTTGCGCAAATGGGGATGTTGTCCCATGCGACACATGGGCCCGATTCAGCGCTGGACCTGTCTGGGGCCATAGGGGCAATGACCTGGCTTGGGCCCCACCTGGGGATGCAAACGACACGTGGAGGGGCGAACGTCATACACCGTGCACCGGCGAGTCACGGGGTCAAGGTTGCGACAGTCGCCGTTGGCTCGTCGAGCCAAAGTAAAAATTTCATGCTTGAAATTGAAGTGCCCGACCAAGCCCGCCTTACTCAGGCGCTTGGCGATGTTTTTGGCTGGCGAATGCTCGGCCTCGAAAGCATCGACCCACCCGAGCCGGATCAGGTCTGGCATGCGCACTTCCACGGGCATGGTGCAGCAATTCGCGTGGCAGCGATCGCACATGCCACTTTTGTACTGGCTCCAGGTGTCGAGCCGATCGACATCGACAAACATGCTTGACCTTACTTGAGAAAGTTGCGCCAGGATCCAATGTTATAGACCTGCGTAAAGCCTTGCTTGCGCAGCATCATGCCTGCCATGCCACTGCGCGTACCGCTGGCGCAACCGACCACCACAGGCACGCCAGCTGGAATCTCGCCCATTCGGGCACCCAGTTCCTGCAAAGGAATGTTGAGGGTTCCAGGCGCACTGCCTTGGGCAAACTCGGCAGCAGAGCGCACATCCACCAACACAGCGCCTTGCTGCTTGAGGCCGGGCAACTGCCCGACCACACGATGCGCACGCCACCACTTGTAGCCAAACCACGCCATCAACACCAACAACGGGCCATACGCTTTCAGAAATTCCATATGCACTCTTGAGTTCGCCTCAAAACGAAAAAGGCCGTTGTCTTGTGAACAACGGCCTTTAAATTGGTGGCCTGGGGCGGAATCGAACCACCGACACGCGGATTTTCAATCCGCTGCTCTACCAACTGAGCTACCGGGCCTAAGAAGGTCTATTGTAGCAGAGGTTTTGGAGCTTTCAGGCCAGCCCTGAGCGTTTTCCTTTGCCCAGGTCCACACCCAGTTGTTTGAGCTTGCGATAAAGATGCGTTCGCTCCAGGCCCGTTTTTTCTGCGACGCGTGTCATCGAGCCACGCTCCTTCTGGAGGTGAAACTCAAAATAGGCACGCTCAAAGTCATCGCGCGCTTCGCGCAAGGGCCGATCCAGATCAAACAGCTGCTCGACCTGCAGTTCGGAGGCAGAGGAGACATCCATCTGCACCAGCATGGCTCCTGTAGCGGCCGGTGTTGCCGCCACCATCATGCTGGTCACCGACGCAGAAGTCTGAATCCCGGCAGGGCCGCGGACGTCCTTGCTCAGGCCCTGCTCGACAGCCTTGAGCAGCTTTTGCAGTGTGATGGGTTTTTCAAGAAAGGAGTGCGCTCCAAGCTTCACCGCTTCGACCGCAGTGTCGATGGTGGCATGACCACTCATCATGATCACCGGCATCGTCAACAGATCGCTGCAAGCCCACTCCTTAAGCAGACTCACGCCATCGGTATCGGGCATCCAGATGTCCAGCAGGACCAGGTCAGGTTGCACACGTGCGCGCACCTCACGGGCCTGAGCCGCATTCTCGGCCAACTCGACCTGGTGCCCCTCGTCAAAGAGGATTTCCGAGAGCAGGTCCCGAATGCCCAGCTCGTCATCGACCACCAAAATGTTTGCCATATCCGTGTGTTGTCTCTCTCTGAAAGAGCCCGCGCATCAGGCAGTGCCTGGCTCCTGCTCGACCTTGAATGATACCGACACCTGCGCCCCAATCGTTTGACCATCTTCCTCGATGTTGGACAGCTCGATTTTGGCACCGTGTTCATCTGCGATTTTTTTGACCACCGCCAGCCCCAGGCCCGTGCCTTTGGCCTTGGTGGTCACATAAGGCTCGAACGCGCGTTGAAGGATCGCTGCAGGAAACCCGCTACCGGCGTCACGCACCCGCATGCGCACCCTGCCCCGCTCGGCGTTGAAGGCGGTGGACACCTGTACTTTGGCATCCACACGGCCGGCGGCATCGCAGGCATCTTGTGCGTTTTGCAGCAGGTTATGAACCACTTGCCGGAGTTGCTGGGCATCGCCCAGGATCGCTGGGCACTGCGGGTCGAGCTGCAACTCGATCGCAGGCTGCTTGCCGTGGTCGCTGGCATCTTGCGCATACAAGACCATCACATCCTGGATCAGCGCATTGAGGTCTAGCGCTTTGAGTTCGGCCGAGGGCAAACGGGCGTAGTCACGAAATTCGTTGACCAGTCGTTTCATTGCATCAACCTGATCGACGATGGTGTTGACCGATTTGTCGAGCAAGCGGGCGTCGGCTTCTTGCAGCTTGTCAACCAACTTGTGCTGCAAGCGCTCCGCAGACAGCTGGATGGGCGTCAACGGGTTTTTGATTTCATGAGCCAGTCGTCTGGCCACTTCGCCCCAGGCTTGGGCGCGCTGCGCCGACACCACTTCCGAGATGTCGTCAAACACCAGCAGGCGCACGCCATCGGGCAAAAAGGCGCCCCGCGCCAGCAGCGTGACCGACGAGGCATTGATCCCATTTCCGCTGGCGTGCACATCAAATGACTTTTGCCAGTGATCAAGGGCGTGCACGTCGGTGTCAGCGTGTAACTGGGCAAACTGCTCTTGCACCCCCTGCGCAAGCTGCCCCATGCCGTGCACACTGGCCAAGGGCTGGCCCTCGTGCGCGGCCAGCGGCGCTCGAAGGATACGGGTCGCTCCGGGGTTGGCCGACTGGATGACGCCCTGTGCATCGAGCAAGATGACGCCGGCTGTCAGGTTGTCCAGAATGGTCTGCAAATGTGCCCGTGCTGTTTCCAACTGGTCCAGACTTTGGTGTACTGCCTGGCGGGCATCGGCCAATTGTTGCGTCATGGCGGCAAAGGAACGGGTCAAACCGCCCAACTCATCCTTGCTTTGCAAGGCATCCTTGGGCGAAAGGTCGCCCTGCGCCACTTGCCGCATGCCCAAAGCCAGCAACAGCAAGGGCCTGGCGAGCTGGTTGCCCAGCAACACCGCCAACACCACCGCCCCCAGCACCGCCATGAACAGGCTCAAGGTGAGTGTGCCGATGTACATGCGCCGCAAGCCCTCTCGGGACAGGGCACGTTCCTGGTACTCGCGGTTGGCGTTTTGCACATCCAGCGCATTGGCCACCAAGGTCGGCGGCAGGGGCTGGATGACCTGCAGCATGCGGTAATCGTTACCCAGGTTCCAGTTGACTTGGGGCAATTGCGCCAGCACGACAATTCGCCCTTTGTCAGCGCCTGGAGAGACGTCATCCACCCCCTCAATCACCGCCGACACCCCTTTGGTACGCGCATCCTTGAGCTGACTGGCTGCCGGCAAGGGCGGACGCAACACGTATTTGGACTGCCCGGCACTGGCCAGGACACGACCGCCGTTGGCCCAGAGCACCACATCGCTGGCGCCAAGCTGTTCACGCGTGCGCTCCAGAGATAGGCTGGCACTCTCCTCGGATACCTCAGCCAGTTGTGTTGCGGCCAATCGGGTTTGTTTGGCCAGATCGGCGCTGAGCGTGTCCAGAGTGGTACGCCCCAGGTTCAAGCCAGCGGCCAGTGCGCCCTCCACCTTGACGTCAAACCAAGATTCAATGGAACGCGACACGAACTGGTAAGACACCACATAAATCAAACCACCCGGAACGATGCCGACCAACGCAAAAATGGCTGCCAACTTAAGCAAAAGGCGCGAACCAAATTCACCTCGACGCAAGCGCACAAGCAGCCGGATAAAGCCCAACAAAATGGTCATCAAGAGACCAACGGCCACCACAGCATTGACCATCAGCAAGGGCTGGTAGTAACGCTCGTAGCTGGTGTGGTTACTGGTCGCACGTGTCAGCAAGGCCAGCAGCCCAACGCCAATGAGCACCAATGCGGCTGAGCCCAGGATCAACAACCAGCGACTGGTCTTGGTCGACAGTACACTGCGGCGCAGGGGTTTGATCTTCACCATCAGGTGACTCTTACGGAATCAGGTCCAGGCTCACACCCAGATCGCGCGAAACGCCCAGGTTCCAGTCGGATTGCGCCCCGGTGGCGATCTGGAAGGGGCGCGGAAGTTGGTTCACATCGAGCTTGAAGTGATAGCGCAGGTAATAGCGACCCGAACGAGAAAGTTCGGCCATATCAACCACCGGCCACCCATACACTCGCCTGACCAGCGCCAGTGCCTCGGTCAGGGTGTCAAAGTTTTGCGACAGGCTGTTGCCTAGCCCAGCCGATGACAAGGGCTCCCTCGACATGCTCAGGCGCCAGCGTCGGGTCAGGGGTTGATAGATCAGTCTGTAGTAACGCGAGCTCGATGCCACTTGCTGGTCTGACCAATACCAACGGTCTCGGTATACCTCCGCCTGCACCACAAAGTGAATGGCGACGCCTTTGAGCAAAGCCTCTTCCAAGCTGCTGCCCAACTCCAGGCGCAGCACACTGTTGAGCACCAGCGCCTTGTCTGCACGCTCCAGGCGTAATTCGGTCAACTCCACCGAGGAAGACGTTGTGGCGGGGGCAACCTGGGCGTGCGACAGCAGCCCCCAACTCCACAAGAGCAGGGCCAGCAGCCACACCGCGTATTTACGGCGCAGGCTTGTGCAGCAATGCGTAGTAAAAGCCATCATGATCACCGAGTTGATTGTCCCCGACAGGCAGCCCGCTCGGGGGTACACCCGGAATCATATGCCCCGGAGAAGGCCTTAACACCGCCTGCGTGTTGCGCTTTAGAAACGCCTCAACAATATCTTGCCCCTCGGCCTTGAAGACCGAGCAGGTGCAATACACCATGCGCCCACCCGGTTTCAGCAAAGGCCACAAGACATCGAGCAAGCGCTCTTGCAAGGCGGCCAGCTTGGGAATGTCTGCAGGGCGACGCAACCAGCGCACATCGGGGTGACGTCGCACAATGCCCGAAGCCGAGCAAGGTGCATCGAGCATGATGGCGTCAAACAACTGCCCATCCCACCAGCTTTCGGGCTTGGCAGCATCGGCCGCCAGCACCTGCGCCTTCACCTCCAGGCGCTGCAGGTTTTGCTCAATTTTTTGTGCGCGCTGTGCATCCACATCCAGCGCCAGCACCTGTGCATGGGGTGCCCACTCCAGCAAGTGACCGGTCTTGCCCCCGGGCGCTGCACAAGCATCAAGCACGCGCAAAGGCGCCTGCGAACGACCGCCGAGCAACAACGGGGCCGCCAATTGTGCTGCGGCATCCTGCACCGAGACATCACCTTGCGCAAAACCCGGTAACTGCTGCACAGACACTGCGCGTGTCAGCTCGATACCGCATGCACCGACAGCCCGGCCACCCAGGCCCTCAGCCTGCAAACGTCCAAGGTACGTCGCCACGTCTGTACGACCGAGGTTGACCCGCAGCGTCATAGGCGGCGCGTGCTGCGCCATGTTCAACAAAGTGGCCGCATGCGCGGGGTGATCGACCTGAATCTGATCCACCCACCAACGCGGGTGGCTCCAAACTGCTACGGGGTCCGTCTGCACTTCGTCCACCAAGTCTGCACGCTCGCGTACAAAACGACGCAGGCACGCATTGATGAACCCCGCCTGACGCATCCACTTGGGCTCACGCCTGGCGGCCTCCACGGCCTGGCTGACCACGGTGTGTTCAGCGTACAAAGGCTTGTTCGCCTCTAGCAGCAAGGCCAGGGCACTGCACAACAAGGCGTCGACGGCCGCCGAGGGTGCCTTGGCAGCAAGCAGCATACGCAGCGCTCTCGCGGTGCCCCAGTGCCTCAGCGCATAAAAACTCAACGCCTGCACACCTGGCCGCAGTCCGTGGGGAACCGTCTCAAGCATGGCTGTCAGCGAGTGCCCCCCCATCACGCCGTGGGTCATCCGGGCCACTTGCTGCAACTGTTTCCACAAGGCCACGCCTTGGGGGGGTGTCGGAACCTGTGCTTCGCTCATGCTTGCCTCGTCATGCAAGCTCCATGGGGCCCGCCTTGAGCTCCAGTCGCACGGCGGGCGTAAAACCCATGTGATGTGCCAGGGTGCGCACCGGCCAGACCGCGATGGCCTGGTTGTAACTTTGGACGGCCACGTGATACGTGGCCAGCGTGGCAGGCAACATTTGCTTCATGCGCACCAAGACTGCAGCTAGTGAGTGCCAGTCCGAGGCCTGTCCTTCTTTCATTTGCTCCCGGATGGCCAACATCAACGATGCGTGCGCCTGCGCGACAGACTCCATGATGGAGGGGTTCATAGGCTGCACACGCGCCTGAGACAACACATTGAGCAACTCGTCGCAACGTTGCTGCAACTCGGTCTCCTGCCCCTGTGGCGTCTGCTGCAGACAGTGCACGGCCAATGCGGACTCCAAACGCACCAGCACCTGCAACCACACGGTATCGACCAAATGCCATTGGCGCAAGATTTCGGCGCGCATCCGCACCAGGCGGTGATGCGCGCCCACGGCCCAGAACAACGCCAAGGCCATCACCACGCAAACGATCAACAAGCTCATGTCCATGGCTGCTTTTTAACACCAAACGAAACAGCCCCTGCACACTCGGTGAACAGGGGCTGCGAAGGAGCACCACCGCAGTGGTGCATCACTGGGCTCAGGCGTCCTGGCCGTCGCTCAAAGCATCAACGGCATTGCCGGCCAGCTCGGCGGCTTCAGCATCGGCAATGGCACGACGCTCGGCATCGTCCATGGCGTCCTTGGCCTTGCGCGCCTGGTGGTAAGCCAGACCGGAACCCGCCGGGATCAGGCGACCCACGATGACGTTTTCCTTGAGGCCACGCAGCTCGTCGCGCTTGCCCATAATGGCAGCCTCGGTAAGCACGCGCGTTGTTTCCTGGAAGGACGCAGCAGAGATGAAGGAGTCCGTGGACAGCGATGCCTTGGTAATACCCAACAAAATGTTGTCGTAGG
Organism: Limnohabitans sp.; assembly: GCA_023255445.1. Lineage (GTDB taxonomy): Bacteria > Pseudomonadota > Gammaproteobacteria > Burkholderiales > Burkholderiaceae_C > Limnohabitans_A. The sequence continues at coordinate 18,409 of JALRIL010000035.1, forward strand.
TTGCTGGACGCTTACCGTCAGCAGCCATGCGATCATTTTCATTGAGCAACTCGGCGCGCTCGACCTGTTCACCTGTAATAAACGAGGTATCACCCGCATCAACAATGTTGATTCGACGCAACATCTG
>JALRIL010000151.1 GCA_023255445.1 Limnohabitans sp.
ACGACCAATTATATACGGAGGTAATGATTTTGAAGGAATTGTGGTGAGATGGCGTCAACCACAAGAAATACGCTGGTGAAGCCATCATCTCCAATGCGTCGTGCACCACCAACTGCCTGGCTCCCGTGGCCAAGGTGCTCAACGACAAGTGGGGTATCAAGCGCGGCCTGATGACCACGGTGCACGCTGCCACCGCCAGCCAGATGACAGTGGACGGCTCTTCGCGCAAGGATTGGCGCGGCGGTCGCGGCATTCTTGAAAACATCATTCCCAGCAGCACAGGGGCTGCCAAGGCGGTGGGCAAAGTGATTCCGGAACTGAACAAAAAGATCACCGGCATGGCCTTCCGCGTACCTACGTCCGACGTGTCCGTCGTCGACCTGACCATCGAGCTGGAAAACGAAGCCAGCTACGAAGAAATTTGCGCCGAGATGAAGGCGCAAAGCGAAGGTGCCCTCAAAGGCGTGCTGGGCTACACCGACGAAAAAGTGGTGTCCACCGACTTCCGTGGCGAGCCCTGCGCCAGCGTGTTCGACGCCACCGCCGGCATCGCGCTGGACAAGAACTTCGTCAAGATCGTGGCCTGGTACGACAACGAATGGGGTTACGCCAAGCAATGCCTGGAGATGATCCGCGTGGTCGCCAAGAAGAAGTAAGAAAAGCGCCTACGGGCGCTTTTTGTTTGCACCTTCAACGGGCCAGAAACTTCAGCAAGGTCTCGATCGTCTTGCCGTACGGCGGGTACAGCAAACCGAGCGTCGACCATCGGCTTTGGTGGAACACCGGCCGCAGTTTTGAAAAGGTCTCAAAACCCTCGCGGCCGTGGTAATGACCCATACCTGAGGCGCCCACGCCGCCAAACGGCAAATCCGTTTGGCCGACATGGAACAACGCATCGTTGACGCTCACACCCCCGGACATGACGCGCTCGAGCAGGTGCTGCACTTTCCGACGATCGTGGCTGAAGGGATAAAAGGCCAAGGGCCGCGGAGCTTGCTGCATCTGCGTCACGACCTCGTCGAGGTTGTCATAGGGGATCACCGGCAGGATGGGGCCAAAAATCTCGCGCTGCATCAATGCGCAGTTGGCAGGCGCATTGAGCACCACATGGGGTGCGAGCCGATGCGCTGCATCGTCTCGCGTTGCACCAGGCAACAAAGGAACGACGGTGGCGCCCAGCGCCGCAGCCTCATCCAGCGCAGCCGTGAGACGTGCATAGGCCTGCATGTTGATGATGGAGCTCAGGTCCGGGCTGTTGAGATCGGCATAGCGCTGGGGGACAAGGCGCTGAGCCAGGCGCACAAAATCCTGCACACGGTTGCGCGGCACATACACGTGGTCGACCGTGGTACAAATTTGCCCGGCGTTGAGGTATTTAACGTAGAGGATGCGTTGGGCAGCTGTGTGCAGGTCGAAGTCATCACACACGATGGCGGGCGATCGCCCGCCCAGCTCCAGCGTTACAGGACACAGGTTTTGGGCTGCCGCCTGCATCACGCTGCGGCCGGTCTGGGTCGATCCTGTGAACAGCAAATGGTCAAAAGGCAGTTTTGAAAAAGCGACGCCCACGCCACCGGTTTCATCCAAGAACTGGAGCTTCTCGGGCGCGAAGTAGGCGGGCATTTTGTCGATCAGCAAAGCCGCCAGGTGGCGCGAGTTTTCGCTCATCTTGACCATGGCGCGGTTGCCAGCCGCAAAGATCGCCACCAGAGGCAGAAAGCTCAGATTGATCGGGAAGTTCCACGGCACGATCACCCCCACCACGCCCAGCGGCTGCGGCACCACCCGGTTACGGGCCAAGCCGAAAGCCAGTCGGTCCACCGCACGTGGCTGCACCCGCATCCAGCGAGACAGGTGTTTGAGGGCGTGGTCAATGTCCTTGAGGACGGGCAGGATTTCGGTCAGTTCGGTCTCGTGCCAGCTGCGGTGGCCGTAATCCAGCGATACCGCCTCGGCCAGCGCCTGTCGATGGTCGAGCACAAAACGGCGCAAAGTCTGCAAATCCTGGCGACGCTGACGCAAGGTGGGCACAGGCGATTGCAGGTAAGCGTGACGTTGACGCTCCAGTGTCTGCTGCAAATGGGGATGCACGTTGTTCATGCCGGGATTGAACCACGGACACCAGTTACAAAACCAGAACAAACCCCTTCGACGTCCCAGGATGTAACTAAGTTACCCAAATTCACGTAACATGGTTACATCGTCCGCATGTCGGGACGTTTACCTATTCCAACCAGGAGCAATTCAATGGCCATCAAAGTGGGTATCAATGGTTTCGGTCGCATCGGTCGCATGGTGTTCCGTGCTGCGGTGCAGAACTTCGGCAAGGACATCGAGGTGGTGGGCATCAACGACCTGCTCGAACCCGACTACCTGGCCTACATGCTGACCTATGACAGCGTGCACGGCCGCTTCAAAGGCGAGGTGACCGTGAAAGATGGCCACCTGGTGGTCAACGGCAAGACCATTCGTCT
>JALRIL010000123.1 GCA_023255445.1 Limnohabitans sp.
GGGATGGACGCCAGCGTGAAGTCATCAAGCCCTGCAAAAATCGTCTCAGGCATGAAGCTGATGGACGACCAGCCCTCGTTCATGAGCATGAACGCCAGCGCTGTGCCGCCCAGGGCGAAGGCAATGGGCATGCCTGTGGCCAACAGCACAAGGGCCAGGGAAAAAATCAAAATACCCGTGGTGGCCGCGCTCATAGGGGCACCTCCTCGATGCTTGAATCCATGCCGAACGGCGACTCACGATCGGTGACCAACGCCCAGACGTCGGCCACATACTGCAAACACGTCAGGCCCATGCCCACCGGCACGCTGGCATAAGGAATCCACAACCGTGCTCGCCAGATGGAGGATGTGGTCAGGTTCATCGACCAGGCATCCCACCACCAGTGCAGTGAGCTGTAGAAAAAGATGGCGCAAAACGCAAACGCCAGCAAATTGGCCAGCAGCGCCAGTCGCTTGCGCGCTGCATGGCCCATCATCATCGGCAGCAGATCAACGTTGACATGCCCTTTGACCAGCAAGATGTAGGGCGCTCCCAGAAAGGTCGCTGCGGTCAGGGCGAAAGTCACGAACTCTGTTTGCCAGATCGACGACTCGCCCAACACTGCGCGCACGAACACCATCTGGCACACGACCAGCACGGACACCAACATCAAGGCAGCGGCGATGTAGCCGCTCAGCCGTGATGCCCAACTTACCCAGCGTGCAAAGCTTGTCAACGTTATCCCCTGTTGGTTACTTGACCGCCAAAGCCTTGTCGATCAGCGCCTGACCGCCAGGCACTTGCGCCGCAAAGTTCTTGTAGGAGGTCTTGGCCGCCACATCACGCCACATGTTGGCTTGCGCTTCGGTCATGGTGACCACCTTCACGCCCGCCTTGGTGAAAGACTCCACCAGCTTGTCGTCCAATTTTTTGGATTGCTCGGCAAAGTAGTCTTCGGCTTTCTTGGACGCAGCGGTCAACGCGGCCTTTTGGGCATCGTTGAGTTTGGCCAGGGCTTTTTGCGAGATCAGCACCGGCTCGTACATGAACCACAGGGCTTGGTCGCCAGGCGCTGTCAGGCACTTGACCTGTTCGTACAGACGAAACGACACAAACGAGCCCGCAGAGGTGTCGGTGGCCTGGGCCACGCCTTGCTGCAGGGCGTTGTACACCTCTGACGAGGGGATGGAAACGATCGAGGCCCCTGCACCCGCCCACATTTCGGCGAACGTGGAGCCCGCCGAGCGCACCTTCAGGCCATCCGCATCCTTGGGCTCCAGAATGCATTTGTCCTTGCCGGCAAAAGCACCCGCCAGCCAGGCATCGGCCAGAACTTCGATGCCACCTTTGCGGATAACACCGTGAATGTCTTGCATGAACGGGGAGGCATTGATGCGCTTGGCATGAGCATGGCTTTTGACCAGACCCGGCATGAGCGTGACGCCAAACTCCGGATGGAAACCGGCCGCATAGTCCAGGGGCAAAGAGGTCATGTCAATCTGACCAGTGAGCATGGCTTTCCACTGCTCTTTCGGCTTGACCAGACTGGAGCCGGGAAAGACATTGATGGTCAATCCCACGTTGGCAGCTTTGACTTCGCGGGCAATGATTTGCATCATTTCGTCGCGCACATCCCCTTTGCCACCCGGAAACTGGTGCGAGGCTTTGAGCACCACATCCGCCTGGGCCGAAGACAATGCGCCTGCGGCCAGCAGCACGGCACTGAGGGTTTTCATCAATCGTTTCATGTCTGTCTCCTGTGTTGTATGGAAGGTGACGCATGTTATATTTAACAAACAGGGAAACATGCTATGGTTTTCCCGCAACCTGTCGCCTTTGCAACCCCACTATGGCCACTTCTCCCAAATCGACCTCGCTGGTGCAACGCGTTCGCGAACAACTGGAAGATGACATTGTTGAAGGCCGCCTGCGGCCGGGCATGCAGTTGTATGTGGATGAGATTGCGGCACAGTTTGAAATTTCCCGCACCCCCGTGCGTGAAGCGCTGCAACAGCTTGAAGCCAGCGGTTTGGTCATTGTTCAACCCAAACGCGGCACCTATGTGGCAGAAGTGAGCATGGGCACCCTGATTGCCATGTTCGAAGTCATGGCCGAACTCGAGGCCATGTGTGCACGCCTGGCGGCTCGCCGTGCGGACACGGTCATGCGCGCCGAATTGGCCCAGGTCATGGAGCAATGCGAGCGCGAAGCAGCCAGCGGCGACACCAACAGTTACTACCGTGCCAATGAAACGTTTCACCAGCTGATCTACCTGGCCAGTGGCAACAGTTTTCTGGTGCAACAGACCATCGCTCTGAAAAACCGACTCAAACCCTATCGGCGTCTGCAGTTACAGGTGCGTGACCGTATGGAGCAATCCTTGCAGGAGCACCGTGCCTTGGTGGAGTCGATCATGCAGGCACAACCGGAGCAAGCCGCCGACGCTGCTCGCGCCCATGTGCTGGTCCAAGGCCAGCGATTCACGGATTTGATGGCCCTGATCCATCAGCACACCAGCGTCGCTGCCTGAGACTCGGCGTGGCTGATAATTCAGCCTATGAATCCCCTTCTCTCCAAGCTGCAGCCCTACCCGTTTGAGCGGCTGCGCCAGTTGTTCTCGGGCGTCACGCCCAACCCCGCACTGCCTCACATCAGCCTGGGCATTGGCGAACCCAAGCACGCCACGCCGGCTTTCATCATGCAGGCCCTGACCGATGCCCTGGCCACTGGGCTGGCAGGTTACCCGGCCACTGCGGGTGAACCCGCCCTGCGACAGGCCTGCTCGGCTTGGGTGGAGCGCCGCTATGGCCTCAAGCTTGACGCGGCCACGCAGGTATTGCCCGTGTTGGGCTCGCGCGAAGCGCTGTTTGCGCTGGCACAAACCGTGATCGACCCCTCCCGCCCTGGCGCTACCGTGGTCAGCCCCAACCCCTTCTACCAAATCTATGAAGGCGCAGCTCTGCTGGCCGGGGCTACACCGCACTTTGTCCCCAGCGACCCGGCGCGCAACTTTGCGCCCGACTGGGACAGCGTGAGCGACGAGGTCTGGGCGCGTACCCAGCTGGTGTTTGTCTGCTCGCCCGGCAACCCCACGGGCGCCGTCATGCCTCTGTCCGAATGGGACAAGCTGTTTGCCCTGTCGGACCAGCACGGCTTTGTGATCGCATCGGACGAGTGCTACAGCGAGATTTACTTCCGTGACGAACCTCCCTTGGGGGGGCTGGAAGCCGCTGCCAAGCTGGGTCGTGGCTTTGATCGTCTGATCGCTTTTACCAGCTTGTCCAAGCGCAGCAATGTGCCTGGCCTGCGCAGCGGTTTTGTGATGGGCGATGCGGCCATCCTCAAGCAATTTTTGCTCTACCGCACCTACCACGGCAGCGCCATGAGCCCGGTGGTACAAGCGGCCAGCGTGGCGGCCTGGAGCGACGAAGACCATGTGGTGGACAACCGCAACCAGTACCGCACCAAGTTTGCACAAGTCACGCCTGTGCTGGCCGAGGTTCTGGATGTGAAACTCCCTGACGCGAGCTTTTACCTGTGGGCCGGCGTGCCCAAGGGCTGGCAAGGCGATGACGCTGCTTTTGCCCAATCACTGTTCGAAAAAGAACATGTCACCGTGCTGCCCGGCAGCTACCTGGCGCGCGAGTTCAATGGCATCAACCCTGGCCGTGGTCGCGTGCGCATGGCCTTGGTCGCCGAGACCGCCGAATGCCTGGAAGCGGCCCATCGCATTGGGCGCTTTGTGCGCCAGTACCCGAGCAAGGCCTGACCATGAGCGACATTTGCCACGACACCCTGCAATTGGCCGAACTGTTGATTGCCCACCCCTCGGTCACGCCCGACGATGCGGGCTGCATGGACCTGATAGCAGGGTTGCTGCAATCGCAAGGGTTTGAGTGCGAGTTCATGGACTCCGGCCCGGAAGACTTTCGGGTGCGTAACCTCTGGGCGCATCGCCCCGGGCGCAGCGGCCAGACGTTGGCGTTTGCAGGCCATACCGATGTGGTGCCCACCGGGCCCCTCACCCAGTGGAGCAGTGACCCCTTCACCCCCACGCACCGCGATGGCAGACTGTATGGGCGTGGTGCGAGTGACATGAAAACCTCCTTGGCCGCCATGGTGGTGGCTGTGCGCGAGTTTCTGGATGCTGAGCCCGATCCGGCCTTGGGTCTGGCCTTTTTACTGACCAGCGACGAAGAAGGCCCCGCCGTGGACGGCACCGTGGTGGTGTGCCAGCAGCTCAAGGCCCGAGGCCAGGCGCCGCAGTTCTGCATTGTGGGCGAACCCACCTCGGTGCAACGCACGGGCGACATGATCAAAAACGGGCGACGCGGCACCATGAGCGGCAAGCTCACCGTCAAAGGTGTGCAAGGTCACATCGCTTACCCGCACCTGGCAGATAATCCGATCCATCGCCTGGCACCAGCCCTGGCCGAGCTGGTGGCTGTACGTTGGGATGAGGGCAACGATTTCTTCCCGCCTACCAGCTGGCAGGTGAGCAATATCCATGCGGGCACGGGTGCGAGCAACGTGATCCCTGGCGAGTGTGTGGTGGATTTCAACTTCCGCTTTTGCACCGAATCCACCCCTGAAAGCCTTCAGCAACGACTGTCAGCGGTGCTGGACAAGCATGAGCTGCAATACGAGCTCAAGTGGACGATTGGTGGCCTGCCCTTTCTGACCCCACCCGGCACACTGGTGCAGGCGGTTCAACAAGCCATCGCCGCCGAAACCGGCCTCGACACCGAATTGTCCACCACGGGTGGCACCAGCGATGGCCGCTTCATTGCACAGATTTGTCCACAGGTGATCGAATTTGGCCCACCCAACGCCACCATCCACAAGGTCGACGAGCATGTGGTGCTGACCGACATCGGACCACTCAAGGCGATTTACCGGCGCACGCTGGAAAACCTCAACGCGAGCCTGTCCGCATGACCCTCGCACAACTGGTGGCGCATGGCGCTGCACAACTCAAAACTGCAGGTGTCTCTTTTGGCCACGGCACATTGAACGCCCATGACGAAGCCGCCTGGCTGGTGCTCTGGCGCCTGGGCCTGCCACTGGACTGCGAGATCGATGAGCGTCCCATCGCGGCTGAACAGCAAACGCAGGTGCAGGCTCTGATCGACGAGCGCATCGCCACCCGAAAGCCTGCTGCTTACCTGACGCGAGAGGCATGGCTGCAAGGCGTACCCTTTTACGTGGACGAACGCGCCATTGTCCCGCGCAGCCTGATCGCGGAAGTGCTGGCCGATGGCACGATTGACGCCTGGCTGTCCGATCAGACCCACCGTGTGCTGGACCTGTGCACGGGCAACGGCAGTCTGGCAGTACTGGCCGCTCTGGCCTGGCCCGAGGTGCAAGTGACAGGTGGCGACTTGTCCGCCGATGCATTGGCTGTGGCCCGCATCAACGTTGACAAACACGGTCTTGAGCAACGCATCACGCTGGTGCAAGGCGATGGCCTGTCTGCCTTGAAACCCCCTTCGCATGACCCGTTTGACCTGATCCTGTGCAACCCGCCTTATGTGTGCCAGGCCAGCATGGACGCGCTCCCTGCCGAGTACCGTGCAGAGCCCGAACTGGCTCTGGCAGGTGGCACGGACGGCATGGACTTTGTGCGTCAGCTGTTCAGGGACGCGCCTGCTTGCATGAGCAAAAACGCCGTTCTGGTGCTGGAAATTGGCAACGAGGCAGCGCATTTCATGGCAGCCTTTCCCAAACTTGAGGTGGCCTGGCTGGACACCAGCGCAGGAGACGACCAGGTCTTGCTCGTTACGCGCGAAGCATTGCTCACCTGCTAGGTGCCCACCCGCGGCCGAACGGCAGCCCCCTTCAACGAATCGCACACAAGGTTGTGCCGCGACACCCCACAACAATTACAACAAGAATGATCACCCTCAAAAACGTCACTCTGCGCCGCGGCACCAAGGTCTTGCTGGACCAGGCTTCGGTCACCCTCAACCCCGGCGAAAAAGTCGGCCTGATCGGGCGTAACGGCGCGGGCAAATCCACCCTGTTTGCCCTGCTCAATGGCACGCTGCACGAAGACGGCGGCGACTTTGACATGCCCAAAGCCTGGCGCATGGCCCAAGTGGCGCAGAACATGCCCGAGACCGATCAGCCTGCTTGTGAGTTTGTGCTGGAAGGCGACACCCGCCTGGCCGAACTGCGCCAACGGCTGGCCGCCGCCGAAGCCTCTGGCGACGGCATGGAGATGGCCCACGTCTACACGGATCTCGCCGACGCCGGCGACCACGACGCCCTGCCCCGCGCCGAAGCGCTGATTCTGGGCCTGGGTTTCCGGGTCGATGAACTGAACAAGCCGGTCAACAGCTTCTCGGGCGGCTGGCGCATGCGCCTGCAGCTGGCGCGGGCGCTGATGTGCCCCTCCGACATCCTGCTGCTCGACGAACCGACCAACCACCTGGACCTGGACGCTTTGGTGTGGCTGGAAGCCTGGCTGCAGCGCTACAGCGGCACCATGATCGTGATCAGCCACGACCGCGAATTTTTGGACGCGGTGACCAATGTGACGCTGCACATCGAGCATGCCAAGCTCACCCGCTATGGCGGCAACTACAGCGCGTTTGAAACCCTGCGCGCCCAGCAGATGGAGCTGCAACAAGCGGCCTTTGCCAAGCAGCAAGAGAAGATCGCCCATCTGCAAAAGTTCATCACCCGCTTCAAGGCCAAGGCCAGCAAGGCCAAGCAGGCGCAAAGCCGGGTCAAGGCGCTCGAGCGCATGGAAAAGGTGGCGCCGCTGTTGGCCGAGGCCGAATTCACCTTCGAGTTCAAAGAACCCAACAACTTGCCCAATCCGATGCTGGCGATCAGTGATGCGAGCTTTGGCTACACCGTCGATGGCATCCCAAAAACCATTGTGCAGGACGTGAGCAAATCGGTGCTGGCGGGCCAGCGCATCGGCATTCTGGGTGCCAACGGCCAGGGCAAGTCCACACTGGTCAAGACCGTTGCCCGCACCATGCCTTTGCTGTCAGGCACGCTGACCGAGGGCAAGGGCCTGAACATTGGCTACTTCGCCCAGCAGGAGCTCGATGTGCTGCATCCACAGGACAACCCGCTGGAACACATGATCCGGCTGGCCAAAGAGCTGGGCCCGGGCAGTGGTGAGCCCAGCCGCGAACAGGATTTGCGCAACTACCTGGGCACCTTCAACTTCTCAGGCGACATGGTCAAACAAGCCGTGGGCACCATGAGCGGCGGCGAAAAAGCCCGACTGGTGCTGGCCATGATCGTGTGGCAGCGCCCCAACCTCTTGCTGCTCGACGAGCCGACCAACCACCTGGACCTGGCCACCCGCGAGGCCCTGTCGATGGCGCTCAACGAGTTTGAAGGCACGGTCATGCTGGTCAGCCACGACCGCGCCCTGCTGCGCGCCGTGTGCGACGAGTTCTGGATGGTGGGTCGCGGCAAAGTCGAACCGTTTGACGGCGATCTGGACGACTACCAGCGCTACCTGCTCGACGAATCCAGACGCCTGCGCGAAGAAGCCAAAAACGCCAGCAAAAACGCTCAGACGCCCACCGAACCTGTCCCCGCCGTGCAGCCCAAAGTCGAGCCTGTGGTCAGCGCCAGTTCACCGGCACTGAGCAGCGCCGAGCAACGCAAACAGGATGCGCAGCGCCGCCAGCAACTGGCCGCACAAACGCGTCCCTTGAAAAAAGAGCTCGAGCAAAACGAACAGCGCATGGCCGCGATCGAGCTCGAAAAAAGCGCACTTGAGGTACAGCTGAGCACACCCTTGCCTGCTGCCGAAATTGCGCAAGCAGGCCGCCGCCTGAAAACGCTGACGGACGAAATCGCTGTATTGGAGGAGCGCTGGATGGAGCTGTCTGAACAGCTTGAGCGCATGCAGGCCTGAAACCCGCAGACATGAAAAAAGCCTGATGGTGAACACACCATCAGGCTGTATCTGGTAGGACGTGCAGGATTCGAACCTGCGACCAACGGATTAAAAGTCCGCTGCTCTACCAACTGAGCTAACGTCCCACTCGTACTCTGCACTGCTGCAGAGACACAAATTATAGCCTGATTTTTCAGCCTTTCCGGGGGTGAATCAACATATTCATGACCTCGGTGGCCGCACACATGCCAAACGTTGCCGTCACCCCGACCAGGGAGCCGTAGCCATGACAGTTGAGGGTACCATCACCCTCCATGGCGCATGAGGGATCAGGGCCCGCCACCGCCTCACGGCTGAACACGCAGCGCACGCCCATGCGTTTGCCTTGCCGCGGCGCACCGTGATGCTTGCGCAAACGGTACCTCAACTGCGCCAGCAATGGGTCGTGCGTCACTTGCGACAAATCGTCCACATCGACCTTATGCGCCAGGCGCTTGCCGCCAGCTGCCCCCACGCAGACAAACGGAATTTTTTCGCGCAAGGCCCACAACGTCATGACCTGCTTGGCTTTGAGCTGGTCACACGCATCGATGACGGCATCCGGACGCTCGCACAGCAGTGCTGGCCAGTTTTCGGGACTGACAAAGTCATCCACCACATCAACCCGGCAAGCTGGGTGAATGAGGGCGATACGCTCGCGCATGGCTTCAATCTTGGCTTGCCCGAGGGTGGTTGTCAGTGCGTGAATCTGCCGGTTGATGTTCGACTCGGCAATGTGGTCCATGTCAATGAGGGTCAGACGGGTGACGCCGCTGCGGGCCAGCGCTTCAGCAGCCCAGGAGCCTACCCCCCCGATGCCCACCACCACCACGTGTGCGGCACGGATACGCTGCGCCGCCTCGACACCATACAAGCGTTGCAGTCCGCCAAAGCGTCGATCTTCACCGGCATCGATGTGATCACTCATTGGCGCATTTCCCATTGAACAGCGGCTACAGCACCCAATGCAATGGCCAACATGGACAAGAGGCTCATCAGGCTGAGCGTAGACAAGCCTGACAAGCCCTGCCCGATAGTGCAGCCCATGGCTGTAACTGCACCAAAACCCATCAGGCAACCGCCCACCATATGACGCACCAGATCGGAGGTTTGTCGGAATCCTTCCCAGCGAAAACTGCCATTTTGGCGAGCACTCAGCCAGGCACCGAACAAAACCCCCGGGACAATCATCATGGTGACCGTCAGGCGTTTGCTACCATCGCTCCAGTAGAGCAAGGCATCGAGCCAATAGCCAACGGGTGCGGTAAAACTCAAAGCCTCCATGCGTCCGCTGGCCGTGCCCAGAAACACGGCTTCAAGGGTTTGGGGGTGCTCGGGCACCCAGCCCCAGACACCTGTGAGCCACCACATGCCCACTACCACCAGGCCCATGAGGCTGGCTGGCCCTATGCCTGTGTGCCAGAAACGTTCATCCTTGCGCCAGGCCCATGACCACAAGACCAGGCCTGTGAGGGCAGACAAGCCAGCGCTGACGTGGCGCACATCCAGCTGTAACCAGGCTGATACCCACTGAGGTGCAAAGGCGCGCCCTTGCCAGTCCCATTGCCAGACATCCAAAGCTTGAACGCGCAGCACGGCCAACAGGCCGCGCATGCTGGCCAAGGCCGTGAGGCCCATGCACAACAAAACGACCAAGGACTTGATATTGCCGCCAGCCAGACGCACCAAGGATTTGCTAGCGCAGCCAGACGCCAGCACCATGCCCACCCCAAAGCACAAGCCGCCCACCACAGCCGCGAGCCACATCAGGCCTGGGGTGTTGTAGATGGTGTGGGTCACATCCATCCAGCCGGCCAGACTCATGACGCCAACGCCCAGCGTCGCCACGGCAAGCGCAGCGGCCCACTGACGCAGCCTGCGGGTATCGCCCGTGATGACCCAGTCACTGATCGCGCCCATGGTGCAAAACTGGCTACGCTGCGCCAGGGCGCCAAAGAGCACAGCCAACAAAAATGCCATGACAAGCATGGCATCGAGGCGGGACTGAAGGTCCATCAGGCTCATCACTTGAGCTTGCCCAACCGTTCCTTGGCGGCGTTGGCCGTGTCGGTGTTGGGAAAGGCTGCAATCAAATCCTGCAAGGTCTTGCGAGCACCCTTGACGTCCTTGAGCTCGAGCTGAACGTTGGAGACAGCCAACATCGCTTCGGGCGCGCGGGTGTGGTTGGGCGATGCGTTGAGCATTTGACGGAAATGCGCCAAGGCGTTTTTATAGTCCTTGTTGGCGTATTCGGCATTACCCAACCAGAACAGGACCGAGGGTGCATAACCTGATTTGGGGTAGCGCTGCATGAAGTTGGTCAGGGCCAGCTGAGCCTGGTCAAACTTGCCACTGCGAAACACGTCCATGGCTGCGTCAAAGTCTTTTTTCTCGGCGGGTTCCGCCAGGAATTCCACACCATCGACGCTGACCCGAGCGGGTTCGAATTTACGCAGCCGCTCATCCAGGCCCGTTTGCACATCGCGCTGGCGCTGCTGCATCTCGGAGACTTCACGCAAGAGCTGCTCGTTGCTGCCCCGTGACTGAGCCAGCTCCTGACGCATTTGCTCAATCTGGTTTTGCAATTCGAGCAGGCTGTTGCGCAATTGACTGTCGGATTTTTCCACTGCATCAAGACGCTGGCGCAGATCCAGAATGGCCCGACGAGCCTCCTCGTCCTCAAACAAGCCCGAGTGGGCACTCAAAGTCACGCCACACAGCAGCACTGCCGCCAAGGCCGGAAGACGGATGGTCAAAGCTCGCACGGGTCAATGCTCCTGGTTCGGATCAGTACTTGAATTCGACTCGACGGTTTTTGGACATGCCGTCTTCGGTGCCGGACGTATCGGCCAGGCGCTCTTTGCCGTAGCTCACGGCCTCCATCTGGTTGTCAGAAACACCCAGCAGATTCAGGGCGCGGCGAACAGCCTCGGCACGCTTTTGACCCAGCGCCAGGTTGTACTCTCGGCCACCGCGTTCGTCGGTGTGGCCTTGGAGCATGAGCTTGCGCTGCGGGTTGGACTGCAGGAATTTGGCATGGGCCTCGATCACAGGACGGGCTTCGGCCTTGACCACAAAGCTGTCGAAGTCAAAGAACACCACATGGGCAGTGTTGACAGGGCCCATGCCAGCACGTGCGGCATTCGCATCGACAGTGCTGACGCCGTTCTGGCCATCACCCACTGCATTACTTTGCGATGTAGCGGCCTTGTCTTCCACGGGGACATCATCGAGTTTGACGCCAGAGGCACAACCTGCGAGCAAAGAAACCAACAAGGCACTGGCCAACCATTTTTTCATTTTCGGACTCCTGAAGAGGTAGAGGTAAAAGCTGTTTATTTGCGCATGGGGCCCCAGTCGGGCTCCCGAATATCGCCATTTTGCCCTGCCAAACGGGCTTTGATGCGGCCATCGAGCGTTGAGGTGACCAAAGATTCTCGGCCCTGGACCAACGTGGCATAGATCAGCATCTTGCTGTTGGGGGCAAAGCTGGGACGTTCATCGGCCGAGGTGTCACTGATGGGCGTCACCAGGCCTGTGGTCAGGTCCATGACATTGACCTTGAACTGACCGGCATTTCGGGCTACAAAGGCCATCCAGCGACCATCGGGACTGATGGCTGGCGAGATGTTGTAGCTGCCGTTGAAGGTGACGCGCTCGGCGTTGCCACCGGTCGCAGGCATGCGGTAAATCTGGGGTGAGCCCCCCCGGTCGCTGACAAAGTAGATCTGACTGCCGTCGGGCGTGTAAGTCGGTTCAGTGTCAATGCCGTAGGACTGCTGCAAGCGACGCGGCTCTCCTCCTTGGGCGTTGAGCTGATAGAGCTGCGAACCCCCAGAGCGGCTCAGTGTGGCGAGCAATGTGCGACCATCAGGCGACCAGGCCGGCGCGCTGTTGGAGCCCTTGAAGTTGGCCACAACCCGACGCTTGCCACTGGCGAGTTCATGCACAAAGATCACCGGCTTGTGCAACTCAAAGGACACGTAGGCGAGTTGATCCCCCGAGGGTGACCAGGTGGGTGAAATGATGGGCTCGGGACTGGTCAAGGCGGTACGGGCGCCCTCACCGTCGGCATCGGCCACCCACAGGTTGTAGCGACCCGCTGATTTGGTGACATAAGCGATGCGGGTGGCGAAGACGCCGGGCGTGCCCGTCAGCTGCTGGAACACCCAATCGGCCATCCGGTGGGCCGACAAACGCAGATCACTGGCGGTCACCGTGTCTTTGAATGCAGATTTCTCCTGGCCGGTGACGATGTCCCACAAACGAGCACGGATGTCATAACGGCCATCAGCCAGGCGGGTCATGCTGCCCGCAACCAATGCGTCCGCTCCGCGCTGCCGCCAGGCATTGGCGTCTGGCGTGGTCAATTCGTCGAGTTGGCTGCCTGCTGCATCCAGGCTCTTGAACTGACCGGAGCGTTCAAGGTCAGCCTGCACAATGTCAGAGATCTTTTGGGGGGCGCTGGCCTGGCCACGCAAAGGCGCCAACACCACCGGGATGCGGGTCATGCCCACCCCGGTCACCTCCACACGGAACTGCGCCTGAGCTGGCTGCCCTAACACCAGGGCGGCCAACAGCATCAACGAGCGCAAAAACAAAGACGAAAAAAGACAACGGCTCATGAACACCTGACCCAGCTACTGAAAACACACGCAAGGGCATGATCCTACACCCTTCATAGGACGCTACGTACAATTAGCCCCAAAATGAAACCCTCTTCTACCCCGCCCATACCCGCCGGCCAGGCCAGCATTCGCGAGCGCATGCGCAAATTGGCTCCGTACTTTGGCTGGCAAAAAGGCATGTGGGCCATGGCCATTGCGGCCACGGTGGTGGCCGCACTGACCGAGCCTTTGATCCCTGCCCTGTTTCAGCCATTGCTGGACAAAGGCTTCAACGGCCAAAAACTCCCTTTGTGGAGCATTCCGGTCGCGGTACTGGCTTTGTTCGCTGTTCGTGGCATGGCGCACTTCACGGCGCAATATGGACTTTCACGCATCACCAACGATGGCATGGAAAAGCTGCGCGGCCAATTGTTCGAGCGCATGCTGCGCGCAGACCTGAGTCTGTTTTCACGCCAAAGTGCCAGCGCCCTGTCCAACACCGTGGTGTATGAGGTACAAACCGGAGCGGCACAGCTGGTATCCGCCGTCATTGGACTGAGCCGCGACGGCTTGACCTTGCTGGCTTTGATCGGCTACCTGTTCTGGCTGAACTGGAAGCTCACCTTGTTGGTGTTTACCGTTGCCCCTGGTCTGAGCTGGATCATGCGCGTGCTCTCGCGCCGTCTTTACCGACTGACCCGCGAGAGTCAGCAAGCCACCGACGATCTGGCTTATGTGGTCGAGGAAAACGTGCTGGCCCACCGCATGGTGCGACTGCATGGCGCGCAAGGGCACCAGCTGCAACGCTTTGCGCAATTGGCCAAACAGTTGCGACGCCTGGCCATCAAATCCACATCAGCCTCTGCGGCCATGACGCCGCTGACCCAAATGATGGCTGCGCTGGCTTTGTCCTTGGTTCTCATGATCGCCTTGATGCAAAGCCACGACGGAGGCAGCCACGCCACCGTGGGCAGCTTTGTTGCCTTCATCACCGCCATGCTGATGCTGGTGGCGCCCATCAAACGCCTGGCGGATGTCACCACACCGATCACCCGTGGCCTCGCTGCCCTCGAACGGGGCCTGAACCTGCTGCGCGACATCCCCCTGGAAGCACAGGGCACACACCACACGACTCGAGCACGAGGCCAATTGCATTTCAAACAGGTGCAGGTGCGTTTCACCGACGATGGCCCCGCCGCCTTGTCCGACCTCGACTTGTTGGTGCAACCCGGCGAGACCCTGGCTCTGGTGGGCACCTCAGGTGCAGGCAAGACCACCCTGGTCAATCTGCTGCCGCGTTTTCTGCAACCCTCAAGCGGTCAGATTGAACTCGATGGTGTGGAGCTCTCGGCCTGGAATCTGGACAGCCTGCGCGCCCAAATGGCCATGGTCAGCCAGGACGTGACCATGCTCAATGAGAGCATCTTGAGCAATGTATGCCTGGGGCAGACCCAGGACCGGCAGCGCGCAGAAAATGCGTTGCGTGCTGCCAATCTTTGGGCGCATGTTCAACAGCTGCCCAACGGCATGGACACCTTGCTGGGCCATAACGCCAATCAGCTTTCAGGTGGGCAACGTCAGCGACTGGCCATTGCCCGCGCTTTGTACAAAGATGCCCCCATCCTGATTCTGGATGAAGCCACATCGGCGCTGGACAACGCCTCCGAGCGCGCTGTGCAGGAGGCCCTGCAACGGCTGATGGTCGGACGAACCACCCTCATCATTGCCCACCGCTTGTCCACCATCGAGCATGCCGACCGTGTGGTGGTGATGGAACGTGGCCGGATTGTGGAGCAAGGCGCGCCGGCTGCACTGTTGGCCCAGGGCGGCGCCTACGCACGCTTGCATCAACAAGGCCAATGGACGCAAGCTCCAGACACACCCGCGAGCTGAGCCCGATTACAACAAGACGATGTCGTAGCGGTCCGGGCCCAAGGCGGCATCGGCCTGAAGCGAAATGGGCTTGTTGATGAAGTCGGACAAGCCCGCCAGGTGTTGGCTTTCTTCGTCCAGGAACAAATCAATCACGGCCGGGTGAGCCACCACGCGAAACTCACGCGGGTTGAACTGCCTGGCTTCGCGCAAAATTTCGCGCAGGACATCGTAGGCCACCGAACGTGGTGTTTTGACAATTCCTTTGCCCTCGCAGCTGGGGCAAGGTTCACACAGCATGTGCGCCAATGACTCTCGCGTGCGTTTGCGGGTCATTTCCAGCAAACCCAGCGGAGAGAAACCGCCTAACATGGTTTTGACACGGTCTCGGCCAAGTTGTTTTTTGAGTTCGGTCAGCACCGCTTCCTGGTGATCGGCGCGTCCCATATCGATAAAGTCTGCAATGATGATGCCGCCCAGGTTGCGCAAGCGCAGCTGCCGCGCAATCGCCTGCGCGGCTTCCAGGTTGGTTTTGAAAATCGTGTCTTCAAAATTGCGCGCGCCTACAAACCCGCCCGTGTTCACGTCTACCGTGGTCAAGGCCTCGGTCTGGTCAATGATGAGATACCCCCCCGACTTCAAATCAACACGCCGTCCCAAAGCGCGGGCGACCTCGTCATCGATGGCATACAGGTCAAATATCGGGCGCTCACCCTTGTACAGCTGTAATCGCTCGGCTGCTTTGGGCATGAACTCCCTGGCAAAGGTCAGCAAGGCCTGAAATTGCTCGCTGGAGTCAATCCGGATGGATTGGGTGGCTTCGCTGACCATGTCACGCAACACTCGCTGCAGCAAAGTCAGATCCTGATGCAGCAAACTGCCAGCAGGGCGACGGATCGCAGCGTCCTTGATGCGTGACCAGGTCTTGCGCAGGTAGTCAATGTCTTCTTGCAGCTCGGCATCGCTGGAGTCTTCAGCGTTGGTGCGCAAAATAAAGCCGCCGCCCTCCTCGCCAACCAGATCTTGCACACGTTGGCGCAAGGCATCGCGCAACGCCAAAGGAATTTTTTGGGACACCCCAATGTGGTCGTCTTGTGGCAAAAACACCAGATGCCGCCCAGCAATACTGATCTGGGTGGACAGCCGTGCGCCCTTGGTGCCAATCGGGTCCTTGATGACCTGCACCATCAGGGACTGTCCCTCAAACACCTGCTTTTCAATCGGCACCACAGGTTGCCCAATGCGCGATGGTGAGGATGGCTCGCCTTCAGCCTGGCGTTGCCAGACGTCGGCCACATGTAAAAACGCCGCACGCTCAAGACCAATGTCAATGAACGCCGACTGCATACCCGGGAGGACCCGGGCCACTTTACCCAGATAGACATTGCCGACGATACCCCGCTCAAGAGAGCGCTCGATGTGCAGCTCCTGCACCGCCCCCGATTCCACCACGGCCACGCGCGTTTCCTGAGGCGACCAGTTGATGAGGATGTCTTGAAGCATGGGAGATCCTTTGTGCTTATTGCGCCACGTTGATACCCGCCTGACGCAGCAAGGTCGCAGTTTCAAACAATGGCAGGCCCATGATGCCGGAGTAGCTGCCACGAATATGGCTGATGTACACCGCCATGGCGCCTTGCACCGCATAGGCGCCGGCCTTGCCCATGGGCTCTCCGGTGCGCACATATGCGCGTATCTGCGTGGGGGTCATCGCGGCAACCCGTACCCAGGACTGCGAGACGGCGGCGTATCGGGTGCGTCCTTTCTGGACGGCCACCGCCGTCAATACCCGGTGTTCCTGGCCGGCCAATCGAGCGAGCATGCGCTGAGCATCTGCAGTGTTTTCGGGCTTGCCCAAAATGGCACGGCCCAGGGCGACGGTGGTGTCGGCGCAGACGATCACGCCAGCAGGCAAGCTCAAGGCTTTGTGCCGCTGCACAGCCGCATCCAGCTTGAGTGCCGTCACACGCTGTACGTAAGTCAAGGGGGATTCATGGCCTTTGACCACTTCCAAAGCCTCAGCATCGACACTCGGGTCCGGCAGGAGCACCTGAGCCTGCACACCGATTTGCTCGAGCAACTGTTTGCGGCGCGGACTTTGGGAGGCCAGGTAAATCATGCGTTCACTCTCGATGGTAGGGGTGGTTGGCATTGATCGACCAAGCACGGTAGAGCTGCTCGATCAACAGCACACGCGCCATGGCGTGCGGCAAAGTCATGTCCGACAAACGCACACGTTCGTGCGCCGCTGACTTGAACTCGGGGTCCAGCCCGTCCGGGCCACCAATGACCAGAGCCACATCGTCGCCCGAAAGCTGCCAGTCCTTCAAGCGCTGGGCAAGCGCTTGCGTGGTCAAGGCTGTGCCACGCTCGTCCAGCGCAACAACGCGCGTACCGCGAGGAATGGCTGCTTCAATACGTTGACGCTCTGCCGCATAAAGTGTTTGCAGCGTTTTGGAGCCACGAGGCTCGGTCTTGACGGCCTTGACCTCGACTTTGAGCTCGGGCGGAAAACGTTTGGCGTAATCGTGAAATGCAGTCTCTGCCCAATCGGGCATCCGCTGCCCCACAGCAACGAGGAGCAGTTTCATGAACGATCAGGCTGCGTTTTTACGGGCGCGTGGAGACTTGGCGGCCGCTTTGGCTGCGGGTTTGCCGGTAGATTTGGAGGCCGCCTTTTTGGCAGCAGGTTTGGGTGCGCCCACCACTTTTTTGGTTGGCGGGGACTTCTTGGCCGGGGCTTTCAAAGCAGGTTTTGCAGCCGTCTTCTTGGCCGGAGCTTGGGAAGCGGCAGCTTTTTTGGCGGGCGCTTTTTTGGCCGGGGTCTTGGCGCTGGTTTTGGCTGCAGATCTGCCAGCCGTTTTGGCAGCACCCTTCGTTTCAGGCTTGGCCACGACAGGCTTGGGGGCACCGAGTTTCAAACGCACGGGCTTTTCACCCCAGATTTCTTCGAGGCGATAGTACTGGCGAATATTGGGCTGCATGATGTGCACCACGGCTGCGCCGCAATCGACGATGATCCATTCGCCGTTGTCCTCGCCTTCAATCCGGGGTTTGTCAAACCCTGCTTCGCGCACCTTGTCGCGCACACTGGCCGACAGGGCCTTGGTCTGACGGTTGGACGTGCCTGAGGCCACGATCACACGCTCAAACAGCGGCGACAGCGACTCGGTGTCGAAAACCTGGATGTCCTGCGCTTTGACATCTTCGAGGCCATCGACGATGGCTCGCTGGAGTTTTTGCACGTCTTTCTTGGCGGAAGCAGATGTCATGAATCAGACCTGTAGAGATGATGTTGTTGGATGTACTGTGCCACAGCCGGGCTGACCGTGCCATCGAGAGTCCGGGAGCGTGGGACACGCTGACGAATGTCGGTGCCCGATTGCGGCATGAGTGCCATGTTCAGGGTTTGCACTTGCAGCTGCGCATACACCCCATGTTTGTCACTGGTAGGCAGCACCGTAGCGCTGTCCCAGGCCGCGACTTGAGGGTCACGGCGTACAGGACAAATTATAGCCAGCCGCGCCAGTTCATCGACACGGTGCCAGCTGGGCAGGGAGCACCACTGGTCATCGCCCATCAGAAGATAGAGCTGGGCATCCGGGTTTTCTGCTCGCAGCTCCAACAAGGTGTCGATGGTATAGGTTGGCCCAGCCCTGCGGGTTTCGCGTTCATCGATGAACACCTTCCCCCCCAACGGCCCAAAGGCTAAAGCGCACATGGCACTGCGGTGCGCCGCGCCTGACAAGCTTTGCGGTTTGTGCCAGGCCTGTCCGGTGGGCAGGATCAACAAGCGGTCCAGCTGCAACTGCTCGAGTGCAACCTCGGCCAGGGCCACATGCCCCAAGTGCGGCGGATCAAATGCGCCGCCAAACACCCCCAGACGCACAGGTGTGATCACAGCCAGTCCCGCGGCACCAGAAAGTGTTCGAGCAGCCGTGCCTCGGGCGTGCCGGGTGCATCCTGGCGTTGGTACGACCAGCTCACCAACGGCGGCATGGACAGCAAGATGGACTCTGCGCGGCCACCGGACTGCAGGCCAAAGTGTGTGCCCCGATCCCAAACCAGGTTGAACTCGACATAGCGGCCGCGGCGGTAAAGCTGGAACTCGCGTTCGCGCTCGCCCCACTCCATGTCCGCACGCTTGTGCACGATGGGCAAATAAGCGGGCAAAAAGGCATCCCCCACGCTTTGCAGCATCTCAAAACTGCGCTGCATGCCCAGTTCTGAAAAATCATCAAAGAACACGCCACCAATGCCGCGTTGCTCCTGGCGGTGCTTGTTGCAGAAATAGTCGTCACACCAACTCTTGAAGCGAGGGTAGAGCTCGGAGCCAAAAGGCTCCAGCGCCTGTTTACAGGTCTGGTGAAAGTGCACCGCGTCTTCATCAAAACCGTAGTACGGCGTCAAGTCCATGCCGCCGCCAAACCAGGCCACAGGTGCTTGGCCTTGCGGGTGCGCCGCAATCATGCGCACGTTCATGTGCACCGTGGGCACATAGGGGTTGCGCGGGTGAAATACCAGCGACACGCCCATGGCTTCGAACGGCGCACCGGCCAGTTCCGGGCGATGTTGTGTGGCCGAGGGCGGCAGTTGCGGTCCGCGCACATGCGAAAAGCCACAACCCGCGCGTTCAAACGTTGTGCCACCTTCCAGAATGCGTGTCATGCCCTGCCCTTGCAGGCGCTCGCCAGCGGGCTTATCCCAGTGGTCAGACACAAAAGTGCCGCCGTCCATATCGGCAATCGTCTGGGTGATGCGGTCTTGCAGACCCGTCAGGTATTGGCGCACTTGCGCCGTGTCAAACGTGCTGGAACTCATGAGGAACTTTCGTTGTCGGATTTAGCGCGGGGGCTCCAGGGCGTGATCGGGCAGGCCTGATCGGCATGGTAGCCCCGCACGCCAGCGTACACCGCGGCCATGTGCTCAAAATCGTGCGCCAGGTCACCCGTGGCCCAGTAAAAGTCTTCAATGCTGATGCGCTTGCGGCCCCAGTCAAACTTGACCAAAGCCAGCGGCACTTGAGCAGCCACCGCCATTTGGTAAAAGCCGGTGCGCCAGCCAGGGGTCAGGCTGCGTGTACCCTCGGGGGTAACGCCGAGCCAGACAATGCGGTCTTGAGCCTTGGCCTGTGCGTACACCTGCGTCATTTGCTCGACGACGCCATGCTTGGCTGAGCGGTCAATACCAATACCGCCCACCCAGCGCATCCAGCGGCCCAGCAGCGGAATACGAAACAGCGAATCCTTGGCCAGGTAGTTGGCCGGAATGCCCAGCGCCCACTTGGCCAGCATGCCCACCACAAAGTCCCAATTGCTGGTGTGCGGGTACACCACAGCCACACCCTGGGGTGCGGGAAAGCCTGCAAAGTCCAACTGCCAGCCCCACAGGCGCAGCACGGCAGCAGCCAGCGGCGAGCCTTTGAAGGTCACCGGCAAGGCCGAAGCCTCAGTGCTTGATGGCGCGGTAGCCAATGTCTTTGCGGTATTGCATACCGTCAAACTGCACACCCGCCACAGCGGCGTAGGCCTTTTGCTGTGCCTGGCGCACCGAATCGCCCAACGCTGTCACACACAGCACGCGCCCGCCAGAGGTCAACACCTTGCCGTCCTGCTCGGTCGTGCCGGCATGAAAGACCATGGCCTCCAGGCTATCGGCAGGCAAACCGCTAATGGCGTCGCCTTTGCGCGGGTTCATGGGGTAACCGGCTGCGGCCAAGACCACGCCCAGCGCGACGCGGCGGTCCCATTCAAGCTCGATCTTGTCCAGACTTTCGCTGGTGGCGGCCATCATCACG
>JALRIL010000196.1 GCA_023255445.1 Limnohabitans sp.
ATTCACAAAAGTGTAGAAGCGGTGTAGAAGCACTTTTTGACCCGATCAAAATCACTAAACCGTTGATTTTATTGAATATTTTTCTCCAAATACCTTTACCTTGATAGATTATGAGTCCTCTGCTCTAACCAACTGAGCTAACGCCCCCTATTCCCACAGGAAAGCCGCCATTGTAGTGTGACTCAGGCCTTCAGCAGGGCTTGCAGCTGCTGCGTTTGTAGCCTGTTGCCGTGCTGGCTGACCACCTGGGCGGCAGCGCGGTTGGCCAGTGTGGCCGCCATGAGTGGGTCCATATGGTGTGTCATGCCGTACAAAAAGGCGCCAGCAAACATGTCGCCTGCGCCGTTGGTGTCCACCGCCTTGACGGGCGTGGCGGGCACTTCAATCACGCTTTGGCCTTGAATGACCAGGCTGCCTTTGGGGCCACGCGTCAGGCACACGGTTTTGCCTAAGGCCGAGAGGGTCTGCACCATGGTGTTCAGATCTGTGCTGCCGCTCCAGACTTGGGCTTCTTCTTCGTTGGCAAACAGGTAATCGACTCCATCGCCCAGCATGGCCAGCAAGCCGTCTTTGCAGAAATTGATCATGCTCACATCGCTCAGGGTCAGAGCCAGTTGGAGATGGTGCTCGCGTGCGATCTGGCGGCCTTGCAGTGCGGCCTGCAAGCCCGTGGGCGATGCGGCCAGGTAGCCTTCCATGTAGTAGATACGGCTTTTGGCAATGTCGGTTGGGTGCAGGCTGTGGCTGTCGAGCTCGGCACTCACGCCGAGAAAGGTGCACATGGTGCGCTCGGCGTCTGGCGTGACCAGGACCATGCAGCTGCCGGTCTGGCCGTGTTCGGCGCGGGTGTGGCTGAGGTTGGTGGCCACGCCGTTGGCTTGCAGGTCCTGAGCGTAAAAAGCGCCTAAGTCATCATCGGCGACGCGGCACGAATAAAACGCATGGCCGCCCAGCTGGGCCAGGGCCACGGCTGTGTTGGCCGCTGAGCCGCCGCCGGTGCGCCGGTGGTGCAGGCCTTGCACATGACCCAGCAATTCGGTGCGACGAGGTCCATCGATCAGGGTCATGTGGCGCTTGCTCACGCCCATGGTGGCGAGCAAGTCGTCGCCCACTTCGTATTCGGTATCGACCAGGGCGTTGCCAATGGCGTAGAGGTGGTAGTGGCTCATGAAATCAACAGATGTCTCTCAGGTGATGCAGCTTAAGAGTGTATCGGCTTAGAATGCCGCTGCTGCCACCGTTTTGCAGCGTACTTTCTTAGGTTATTTATATGAAGCGTGAATTTTTTTCCCATGGGCCCCGTCATGAGCGTCGTTCTTCCGAGCGTCACGGTGCGTGCATGGCGCTTATCGATGGTCGATTTCTGATCTGGCTGGCCCAGCAAGGCGCCATGGGCACCACAGGCGAATCTGTCAACCGCCAGGGATTGCTCTCTTTGCTGGCGCAGTCTTTGTCGCAATCGGGGCTGGATGTGGACCTGCGCCGCATCTACTGGTACACCGACCGCTCTGACGGTCTGGTCATTGATGACCAGATTGTGCGTCTGGTGCAAACCCACGATGCCGATGGCGGCGCTTCGCTGTTGCGTTCGTTGGGTCACGATTTGAAGCAATTGGCCGCGCACCATGCGTGTGACCATGTGCTGGTGGCCAGCGATGACGAACGCTTTTTGGCGAGCATCGATGAAGCCCAGCTCAGTGGCGTCAGCGTGCATCTATTGGCCGACGAGTCAGCGCGCAACATGCCGCAGATGGTGCGTACAGACCCCGGTTGGGCACGATTGCTGGCGCAAGCCGATCGCCGCGTGATCGTCAATTCCCAGGCGCTGGCAGACATTTTGCAAGGCAAGACGCCGGTGGGCATGGGCCTGGCGGTGGAAGATCTGGAAGAGCTGAAAAAGTCCATGCACGAAGTAATTTCGAGCTGGTGGGATGAGGAGCCCGAAGATCTGCGCGAAGACCTGCGCGAAGCGCTGCAGATCAGCCGCGGTATTCCGCAAGAAGTGGATCGCCAACTCCTGCTGCGCATGCGCCATCGTCTGGCGCGCGCATTGAGCCTGCCCGAGAAAAAGCTGCTGCGCGAGACGCTGCGCAATGTGGTGATGGGTGAGCAAGCTGCTCCTCAGGCCGAGGGCATGCCTGCTGACGAAGCGGAAGAAGAGTAACCCTCTGCACCAGGGCGTGACCGACCCGGTCAGTCTGCAAAGACGGCCGGGTTATTTTTTGGGCGCTCGTCCAAAATCACTCAGCTGCAGACCGTCCGCGCCAGCCTGAAAACCTTCGTGGTTGAGGTGGGTTTCGACTTGGGTCAGCACGCTCATCAATTTTTCGAAACCCAGGTTTTCGGCCAGCGTTTTTTCCAAGTGGTAGCGCAGCACCAACAGGCCTTGTAGCTCACGGTGTTCGCGATTTTTAAGGTCAGAGTCGAAAGGTGTGAGCTCTTTGTGCCAGTGCAGGATTCTTTCAATGTCCTGCTCGCCGTGCATGGGCAAATCCAACGACAAAGACAGTCGCGCGATGCGTTCACCCAGGCTCTGCAAAAGGGCTTCGGCCTGTTGTACCTCATCATTGAGAGCGGGCGCTTGGGTGTTGGAGTGTGAGCGGGAGATCATGGTGCAAGTTTAGCGACACAAGAACGGGCCACCATGAAAAAAGCCCAACCGAGGTTGGGCTTTGGTGTGTGGTGCCGATAACCGGAATCGAACTGGTGACCTACGCGTTACGAATGCGTTGCTCTACCAACTGAGCTATATCGGCGCGGGGAGGATTATACCCCGGTGTGGTATTGCGTGACGCGGTCGACTTCGTTCTTGCTGCCCAGCATCACGCTCACACGCTGGTGCAGTTGTTCGGGCTGAATGTCCAAAATACGCTGTTGGCCATTGGTGGCGGCGCCCCCGGCTTGCTCGATCAACCAGCTCATGGGATTGGCTTCGTACATCAGGCGCAACTTGCCGGCTTTGCCCGGTTCGCGCTTGTCCCAGGGGTACATGAACACCCCCCCGCGCGTGAGGATGCGGTGCACATCGGCCACCATGGAGGCGATCCAGCGCATGTTGAAGTCTTTGCCCCGTGGGCCATCCACGCCCAGCAGACATTCGTCGATATAGCGGCGCACAGGTTCAGACCAGTGACGCATATTGCTCATGTTGATCGCAAACTCTTTCGTGTCAGCAGGAACCTGAACGTTTTCCTGCGTGAGCACAAACGAGCCTTGTTCCCGATCGAGGGTAAACATCACCACGCCATCGCCCACGGTCAGAACCAATGTGGTTTGCGGTCCGTAGACACAGTAGCCCGCGGCCACTTGTTGCTTGCCGGGTTGCAGAAAGTCCTGCTCACTGACGGCTGCACCTCCCGATGGTTTCTTGAGCACGCTGAAGATGGTGCCGATACTGACGTTGACGTCGATGTTGGAGGAGCCATCAAGCGGATCGAACAGCAGGAGGTATTCGCCTTGCGGATAGCGGTTGGGCACGGGCAGGATGTGATCCATTTCCTCAGAGGCCATGGCCGCCAGGTGGCCACCCCATTCGTTAGCCTCAATCAGCACATC
>JALRIL010000011.1 GCA_023255445.1 Limnohabitans sp.
CGGTGGTCGGCGTTGTCAAACACCAGCTCCACACTGGCGCGGCTGGCCGGTTTGCGGGTGGTGGTGCCGTTAAAAATGACGTCCTGCATGGACTCGCCACGCAATTCGGACGCTTTGGACTCTCCCAACACCCAACGCACAGCGTCCATGATGTTGGATTTGCCGCAGCCGTTGGGCCCCACCACGCCCACCAGCTGCCCGGGGAGCATGAAGTTGGTCGGTTCGGCAAACGATTTGAAGCCGGAAAGCTTGATGGAATTGAGGCGCACAGGCGGAAAAAACCTGAAAGATAGACAACAACAGGGACTTGCCCCTCGGAAAGGCTAACTATACCTTCTCACAAGCCTCTGCTGAGCCGGCTAGGGCCCGGCTGATGCCTAGCTGGGCATGAAGCGCTGGCTGTGCGCGTTGCGCAGGAGGTTTTTTTGCACCTTACCCATGGTGTTGCGGGGCAAGTCGGTCGCAATTTCGCAGTGCTTGGGCACTTTGTAGTTGGCCAGCTTTTGCTTGAGCGCCTGGATCAGGGCCTGCGGATCTAGTTGAGCGCCAGCTTTAGGTACGACCACAGCCACCCCCACCTCGCCAAAATCCGGATGAGGTGCACCCACCACGGCGCTCTCGGCCACGCCAGGCAGGTTGTTGAGGTAAGACTCCACCTCGGCAGGGTAAACGTTGTAACCCCCACTGATGATCAAGTCCTTGCTGCGACCGACGATGGTCACGTAACCATCGGCATCCACCTTGCCCACATCGCCTGTCTTGAAAAAACCGTCAGCGGTGAACTCTTCGGCTGTTTTTTCGGGCATTTGCCAATAACCGGCAAACACATTGGGTCCCTTGACCTGGATACCACCAATTTCTTCGGTGCCCAGCACCTGCCCTTCATCACCCACCACGCGCAAAGAGACGCCGGGCAACGGGAAACCCACGGTGCCGATGCGTCGCTCGCTGCGTCCGCCAAAACGCGCGTCCGCCTGGAACGGGTTGGAGGTGAGCATGACAGTTTCGCTCATGCCGTAGCGCTCGAGAATGGTGTGGCCCGTACGATCGCGCCACTGCTGGTGGGTCTCAACCAGCATCGGCGCCGAGCCGGAGATGAACAGGCGCATGTGCGCCGTGCTTTGCGGCGTGAGCGCTGGTTCGGCCAGCATGCGGGTGTAGAGCGTCGGCACCCCCATGAACACCGTACCCTGGGCCATGTGGGCGATGGCGGTTTTGGGATCGAACTTATCCATCCAGATCATGGGGCTGCCATTGATCAGTGCACCATGGATGGCCACAAACAGGCCGTGCACATGGAAGATGGGCAGCGCATGGATCAGTACATCATCGCTTTGCCAGCCCCAGTAGGTTTGCAGCACCTGGGCGTTGGAGCGAATGTTCTCGTGCGAGAGCATGGCCCCCTTGGAGCGACCGGTGGTGCCGCTGGTGTAGATGATGACGGCCAGATCCTGAGGCTGCACATCGGCCGGCGAGTGGGTGACTGGCTGCTGCGCAGCGGCTGACAACACGCTGCCCGAGCCATCGTCACCCAAGGTGTAAATGTGCTGGACGCCAGCCTGTTGGCCCAGAGGCTCGACCCACTCGCGATTGGCGGGGCTGCACACCAGCACGGCCGGCTGGGCGTTCTCGATGAAATAGCTGATCTCGCCACTTTGGTAGGCCGTGTTCAAGGGCAAAAACACATGGCCTGCGCGCAAGGTGGCCAGGTAAAGCATCATGGCTTCGACCGATTTTTCGACCTGCACCGCAATGCGGCTGCCCTGGGGAATGTTCAGGCTGCCGAGCCAATTGGCCAGTCGCGCAGACGTTTCGTCCAGATCGCGCCAGCTGTAGGTACGCTGAGCAGCAAAAACGGCGCCGCGCTCAAGATCGGCAGGGAAAGCAGCGCGCAGGGTTTGGTAGAAATTGTGTGCACTCATGGTGTGGATTTCCGGTTTCAGTCTTGCAACCACTTTTTAACGCCACGGGAGTGGCTGACATGACGATCGACAAATTGCTGGTGACGCGCTTCGACATCGCCCAGGTTGTAGAGGTAATTGACCATGACGGACAGGGATTGTTTAAGTCCGTTCCTGGACAGGTCGCCGCCGACATTGATGCGTTCAAGGCGGGCGCCATTGTCCAGGTGAAAACGGGCCACGGGATCGGCTTGCGGCAGGTGCGAGCCTTTAACCAAGTAAAACGCACACAGGCGGGCCAGCGCGTCGCGAAGTGACTCCGGCGCTTGCTGCACCGACTCAGGCGTCAAACTGGGGTTGGCGGCACGCCAGGCGCTCACTTGCGCATGCGACTGGGCCACAGCCACAGGTAACGTGGAGATGTCGACAGCTTGCATCCAGCGCACGAGACCGGGCACCGGCGAGAGCGTGCAATAGGTTTTGAGGCTGGGCACTTCTTGCGCCAGGTGCTGGGCCACGCGCTTGATGAGGAAATTACCCAAGGACACACCCCGCAAGCCTGGCTGGCAATTGCTGATGCTGTAGAAAACAGCCGTGGTGGGTTTGCCGGCTTGCTTTTCGCTGGCGCTTTTGGCGCCTGCCGGCTGCATGGCGATCAAGGGCGCAATAGCGTCCGGCATGTCGTGGGTCAGGGCCACCTCGACAAAAATCAACGGTTCATGGGGCAGCTGCGGATGGAAAAAGGCATAGCAGCGCCGGTCGGCTTCGAGACGCCTGCGCAAATGCGCCCAGCTGTCGATGGCGTGTACGGCTTCGTGCTGGATGATTTTTTCCAGCAAAGCGGCAGAAGAATCCCAACTGACGGCTTCGAAATGCAAAAAGCCAGGGTTGAACCATGAGCTGAGCAAGTGCAAAAAGTCTTGGTCCACGGCCTGCAAACCGTCGCGGGTACGCATGCACTCCATCAAGGCCACGCGCATGTCCAGCAAGGTCGGGGTGCCATTCTTGACGCGGTTGATGCGTCTGAAAAGCTCCTGACGCGGCGCTTCGGTGACGGCACTCAAGGTGGCCAAATGGGTGGCGTCGGGCGTGTTGACATAGGCACTGGCAGCGTCCAGCACGGCTTGTTGATCAGGTGCAAATTCGGTGGCAAGCGCAGCGAAAAAAGCTTCGCGCTTGTTTTTGTTGAGGTCTTGCCACGCTTTGACCACTTCGTTGCCCAAGGCATACATATTGGCTTGTCCGCGCTCGGACACCAGCTTGTGGCAGGCTTGTACCAGGTCGGAAAAGCCGCCATCGGTTTGCTTGGCGTGGCGGGTCATGGCCCAGAGTTTGCTCAGCATCACTCCCCCATCATGGCGCGAGGCAGCCAGGTGGCAATTTCGGGGAAGACACACAACAGCACGATCGACACCACCATGCACAGCATGAACGGCAAAGCACCGCGCAAGATCGTGGAGAGCTTGACATCGGGTGTGATGCCGTTGATGACAAACAGGTTCAGCCCCACTGGCGGCGTGATCAAACCCAATTCCATGTTGATGGTCAGCACCACGCCAAACCAGATGGGGTCAAAACCAGCTGCGGTGATGACTGGCAGGATGATGGGCGTGGTCATGAGAATGATGGCTGCCGGCGGCAAAAAGCAGCCTGCCACCAGCAGCAGTACATTGACCACTGCCAGCAAGAACCAGCGGTTGACCTGCAGGTCAGCCACGGCCTGCGCAATGGTCTGGGTGACCATGCTCGAGGACATGACATAGCTGAACAACACCGAAGTGCCAATGATCATCAGCAGCATGCCAGACTCGCGCAGGGCATCGCGCATGATGTGCCAGACATCGCGCCAGTGCCACATGCGGTA
This sequence comes from Limnohabitans sp., assembly GCA_023255445.1. Taxonomy (GTDB): domain Bacteria; phylum Pseudomonadota; class Gammaproteobacteria; order Burkholderiales; family Burkholderiaceae_C; genus Limnohabitans_A. The sequence continues at coordinate 3,766 of JALRIL010000011.1, forward strand.
GATCACGATCACCATGGCCCGACACAAGGCCGCGCCAACGC
>JALRIL010000112.1 GCA_023255445.1 Limnohabitans sp.
TCATCAACGAGCTGGTGTGCGAGGGTTGCGGCGATTGCGGGGTGCAGTCGAATTGCCTGTCGGTTGAACCGCTGGAAACCGAGTTGGGCCGCAAGCGCACCATCAACCAGAGCACCTGTAACAAGGACACCAGCTGCCTCAAGGGCTTTTGCCCGAGCTTTGTTACCGTTGAAGGTGGCCAGCTCAAAAAGAAAGCCAAGTCCGAGACCATCTCACCCGCTGCTCTGGGTGAGCTGCCTGAACCCGCCCTGCCCGACCTCCAGCATCCCTGGGGCATGGTGGTGGCCGGCGTAGGCGGCACCGGCGTCATCACCATCGGCCAACTGCTCGGCATGGCCGCTCACCTCGAAGGCAAAGGCATCGTCACGCAGGACGCGGCAGGCCTGGCCCAAAAAGGCGGTGCCACCTGGAGCCATGTGATTGTGGCGGGCACCCAGGCCGACATCCGCACCACCCGCGTGGGCATGGCTACCGCCGATCTGGTGATGGGCTGCGATCCCATCGTGAGCGCTAGCAAGGAAACCCTGCTGCGCATGCGCGAAGGCCGCACCTATGTGGCACTCAACAGCCACAGCACACCCACCGCCGCGTTCGTGAAGAACGGCAACTGGCAAAACCCGGCCGAGCAATGCGTCGCCGAGATCGCACAGCAGGTGGGCGAGGCTGGCGTCAGCACCTTCGATGCCGACCGCATGGCCACACAGCTCATGGGTGACACGATTTACGTGAACCCGATGGTTCTGGGCTACGCCTGGCAAAAGGGCTGGGTGCCACTCACACGCGCTTCAATTTTGCGCGCCATCGAACTCAACGAAGTGGCCGTGGCCAACAACCAGATGGCCTTTGAATGGGGTCGTCATGCTGCAGCGCATACCGACAAAGTCGTGGCCGTGCTGCAGCCCGCACAGCCCATCGAGTTCAAAAAACGCAAATCGCTCGACGACCTGATCGCCAAACGCGTGCGCTTCCTGACGGATTATCAGAACGCTGCCTACGCCGGGCGTTACAGCGCCTTCGTTGAGCGTGTTCGCCAGGCCGAAGCCCCGCTGGGCAAAACCGTGCTGACCGAGGCGGTGGCCAAATCGCTGTTCAAGCTGATGGCCTACAAGGACGAGTACGAAGTGGCGCGCCTGCACACGCAGACAGGCTTCATCGAGCGCATTGCCCAGCAGTTCGAAGGCGACTTCAAAGTGCATTACCACCTGGCCCCACCGCTGCTGGCCAAGCGCAACGACAAGGGTCAGCTGGTCACACAGAAATTCGGGCCTGGCATGCTGATCGGCTTCAAACTGCTGGCCGGCCTCAAGGGCCTGCGCGGCACAGCGCTCGATGTGTTCGGCTATACCGAAGAGCGCCGTACCGAACGAGCACTGATCGGCGAGTACATGGACTTGATCGAGGGGCTGCTGGGCTCACTCACAGCAGAGAACCACGCCAAAGCCATCGAGATCGCCCGTGTGGCCGAAAACATCAAGGGCTTCGGCCATGTGAAGGAACGCAACCTGCAGGCCGCACGCCTGCAGTGGAAGCATCTCCTGGACCAGTAAGCTGCAACGCAACAAAAAGCCCCGCAGGGTTCACACCTTGCGGGGCTTTTTGTTGGCTGAACGGTCAGCGCGTTTCTGGCAACTCGATCTTGACTTCCAGCACTTCAAGATTGTCCTGGCGCTCAAGGTTCACCTTGATGTCGTTTTGGTTGATCTTGATGTACTTGCTGATCACAGCCACCAATTCGCGCTGCAAATCCGGTAAATAGTCTGGCTCAGCCGCATTGCGTCCACTGCGCTCGTGCGCCAGGATGATCTGCAGCCTTTCCTTGGCCACATTGGCTGTATTTTTTTTCTCTCCCAAAAGAAAGGACAGGAAAGACATGCTTACTTGCTCCCGAACAGACGTTTGAAGAAGCCGGGTTTTTCGGCATCAATGAAACGCAGGGGTTTGTCTTCGCCCAGGAAGCGGTCAATCACGTCCTTGTACGCCTCAGCCACATCCGTTCCCACCATCGTGATGGCGGGTGTACCCTGGTTGGAAGCCTGCAGAACGTTCTCGCTCTCGGGAATCACGCCAATCAGTTTAATGCGCAAAATGTCCTGGATGTCCTGCAGCGACAGCATCTGACCGTCTTCCACACGATTGGGGTTGTAGCGGGTGATCAGCAGGTGTTCCTTGATGGGATCGGCACCCTCCATCGCACGCTTGGTCTTGCTGCTGAGCATACCCAAGATGCGATCCGAATCGCGCACCGACGACACTTCAGGGTTGGTCACCACCAATGCCTCATCAGCAAAGTGCATGGCCATCAATGCGCCTGTTTCGATACCTGCTGGTGAATCGCACACGATGTAATCAAAACCCATGCCCTTGAGGTCATTGAGCACACGCTCGACACCTTCTTGCGTCAGAGCTTCCTTATCGCGTGTCTGCGATGCCGCCAACACAAACAGGTTTTCGTTTTGCTTGTCCTTGATCAGGGCCTGGTGCAAATTGGCTTCGCCGTGAATCACATTCACAAAGTCATACACCACACGTCGCTCGCAACCCATGATCAGGTCGAGGTTACGCAAACCCACATCGAAATCGATCACGGCTGTCTTGAACCCTTTGAGCGCCAGACCGGTTGCAAAGCTCGCACTGGTGGTCGTTTTACCCACGCCACCCTTACCAGAAGTCACAACGACAATTTTGGCCATGCTTTTCTTTCTCTGAGAAAAAATCTAATCTATGAACGTCATGCCTTAAGCGGCGTGATCAACAACTTGTCACCATCGGGCCCGGAAGACAAAGACACTTGGGCAGGTTTGCCAAAAACATCCTTGGACAAGGGGTTCTCGCTGGTGCGATAAACGCCAGCAATGGAAATCAATTCCGGCTCCATGGCGTAAGCAAAGATTCTCGCATCTGTTTTGCCCCGTGCACCCGCTATTGCTTTTCCACGCAGTGTTGAATAAATATGGATGTCGCCATCGGCAATGACTTCAGCGCCTGCATTGACGATGGACAAGACCACCAAATCCTTGCCCTTGGCATAAAACTGTTGACCTGAACGCAAGGTGCGGTCCAAAACAACCGCGCCCGAAAAAGAGGGCACAGCAGGCGCGGTGGGCTCGGCAGCGGCAGATTCTTGCGTGAGGGCAGGCATCTCCACAGACAGACGGCGAATACGCGCGTCATTCGCGTCCACAAGGCCGACATCAAAAGCTGCCGCGCGTTGTGCCTCTGATCCCCCTTTGACAGCCAAGGCGACCAGACGATGATCGCTCAAGACTTGGCGCAATTGCAAAAAATCGATGGATTGCTCGGATTCTTCTGCTAGACCTGTCAAATCAATCAAAACAGGGTCCTGGTCAAAAAAACCAGGTGTTTCTGACAGTTGCCTGGCCAAATCCCGGCCGATCGAACTGACATCCGTTGTTCTAAGAACCAAAGCCACAAGGGCCAGATCTGCACTCTTGATTTCAAAACCAGGTGAAGGAGCAGATGACATGGAAAAAAGCAAATATCTGGATGAAGGCCTGAAATCTTAACAGTCAAATAGTTCTATGGTTTTCTTTATTTCTTTATCTCAAAATAGTAGGTATAGATAAGCATCGTCCTGATCGGTGGACAACTACAAAAAATGCTTTTAATACAAAGGCTTAACGACTTTTCAATGGTGTTGACAGGCCAGGTTTGCGTTTGTACTTCAATCTTGGACAACTTGGTCTGAGACAACAGGTCTGTGGATAAGTAGAAGGTTGTCCAAAACTTGTTCACAGCTTTATTGAAGCAGCCACTGGATGATGCCTTTGGCCACAAAACCCACCATCCCGAAAGCCAGGCCAATAAAGATGACAAAAGTCCCAAACTTGCCTGCCTTGGATTCCCAAGCGAGTTGAAAAATGATGAACACCATATAGGCCATGAAGGCCCCCACCCCAATGGTCAGTCCAAACCACGCAAACTGTTCTTCCGTGAAATTCATGCCTGATCCTGTCCTTGCATACGCTCAGGCCAGCCATCGACATCGACCAGATCACGGTAGGCATGCCAACTGGCGTGGCCCAACCAGGGCAAGATGAAAATCAAGCCCAGGAACACGGACAACACACCGACCGTCCACAAGCCCATGATCAGGCATGACCACGTGGCCATGGTGGCCGGGTTTCTGAGGACGGCTTTCCAGCTCGTCAATACCGCCTGGAGCACACCGATGCGGCGATCCAGCAACAAAGGCAGAGTGATCACACTCGATGCAAACACGGGCGCAGCCATCATTCCCCCCAGGCATAGCCAGATCTCGAACACATAGTGCTCACGGTCCAGCACCACATAACGAATGAAATCGACCGGAGCACGAACAGGCGATGGGGAAAACAAGGTGATCAACGCCGAGGAGGTCAGGACCCAGCCCGTTGCCGCTGCTGCAAGCAGCAATCCAAACCGGATCAGACTCCAATAGCTGTCGGGCTGGTGTCGCAATTGAAGTTGCCACTGAGTCCAGATGCGCGTCAGCAAGTCGAAATTGACAGGCCGATTCTTTTCAATCGCACAGCTCATGGCATACAGGCTGGTGGCCAGGAGCGGTGCAATCACCAAAAAGCCGGAGACGGCACCGGCCAGCAACCAGAATTTGTCGTGCGCAATGACAGCGATCACGTAGCCAAGTACAGCGACCACAAAGCCATGCAGAAGACTCAGTGATGGGGTGTGGTGCAGGTCAGCCCAACCTTTTTGAAGCCAAACCAAAGGACGATGGAAAGACACATCCCTGACATCAGGCAACAACGGGGGCGATTCATAGGATTTGAGGGGATTCATGGACTGCAAGCTTAGAGCCTTGGGGTCCAATCAAATTGACCCATGTCAAATAAAAAGGGCCTCATCGAGGCCCTGTGGTTTGAAAACAAACGTTCAATGTCCGTGGCGTTCGCCATGGTGCCCTTGGTGATTGGCACCACGCATCATCTGGGCGGTTTCTTGATCGAAGGTTTTTTGTTGTTCGGGCGTCAGTGCTGCGTAGAAAGCGCGAGTTGCATCCAGCCGCTTTTGCATTTGTGCAGAGTGCTGGGTTTTCATTTGCGTCATGACTTCCAGTCGCTCAGGCGTGGTCATTTTGGACATGGCTTCATGGTCAGGACGGGTCATGGTGCCAGGCTGCATTGCACCTTCAAATGCAGCCCAGGCTTGTCCTTGATCCTGGCTCAATTTCAGGGATTGTTTGAGCTTGTCCATCCGGTGTTGATGGCGTTGGGCATCTCGTTCACCGGGTTTGTGTGCGCGGTCCTGACCCTGAGCATGCTTCTGGTGACCTTCGCCCATCATGGGTCCCGGTGTTTGCGCTTGCACTGCGCCCGCAAACACGGCTGCACCCATGGTCAAAGCCAGCAGAGATTTCTTGATCATCATTTCACGTCCCTTTCATGGAAACCGACACACAGCGGTCGGTATGAGATCAAGTATCAGCCGGCTCTGTTGCAGGTTCGTGCGCGGATGTATGACTTAGGTAAAGAAGGGTGAACCTTCTTGAGAGCAGGTTCAGGCAAGTCTGCCAGTCTGGAAGTCGAACACGGCCTGCTGCAACTCCTGCGTGGTGTTCATCACGAAGGGGCCATATTGCGCAATCGGCTCGCAAAGGGGCTGCCCGGCAATCAGCAGCACTTTGCTGTCTGCCGTGGCCTTGAGCCGTACACCGTCCCCGTCGTTAGCGAGGATACCCATCTGATGGAGCTCAACAGGCGCCTCTGACAGTCCTACCTGCGCATGCCCGCGGTAGGTGTAGACAAACGCGTTGTGGGATGCGGGCAGCGGCACGTCCAGCACAGCGTCTTGACCAAAGTGAAGATCAAGGTAAAGCACCTGGGTGGGATGTGTGCTCGCAGGGCGATGCACAGCACCTGTTGTGCCCAGGAATTGACCGGCCAACACACGAGCCAGGACGCCTGGAACCGGGCTCACTTGTGGAATGTCCACGCTTTGAATGTCCTGATAGGACGGGGCACACATCTTGTCGCGGCCCGGCAAATTCAGCCACAGCTGAAAACCTTCCATGCGTCCATCTTCCTGCTCGGGCATTTCACTGTGAATTACACCCCGGCCAGCGGTCATCCATTGCAAGCCACCGTTTTGCAACAAGCCTTCGCCGCCGGAGCTGTCCTTGTGACGCATGCGTCCGGCAATCATGTAAGTCACGGTTTCAAACCCACGGTGTGGATGATCGGGAAAGCCTGCGCCGTAGTCCCGCGGGTCGTCCGAGCCAAACTGGTCCAGCATCAGAAACGGGTCCAGACGTTGCTGAAGATCTGAGGTCAGGACGCGGGTCAAACGCACGCCCGCTCCATCACGGGTGGGGCGACCGGTGATGCAGCGCTCCAGTGAGCGTGGATGTTGCAAGGAAGGCATGGCTGTGTTCATGCACACATCATGCCCCAAAGCACAAGGGCCTGTTCAGCACAGGCCCTTGGAGGCTTATTGACCGGTTTTACAGGTATTGATGCCCAAAAGACTGTAGGGAGGGCACCAGCCCAGCGCACCCGTCGCCAGAGGCACGATGCCCAGCCAGCCCCAGTTGCCAATCTGGCCAGACAAGGTCAGGCCGATCAGCACCAAACCTAAAACGATGCGCACCACACGGTCCATACCACCGACATTGCTTTTCATAGGACGTCCTTTCAGAACACTCAGTTGACGACTTTGTAGCCCTCGTCTGCAATGGCATTGGCCAAGGCATCGCGGCTTTGTGTGGAGTCCACTTCGACTTTGTTTTGTGTGCGATCAACAGCCACTTTGGCTTGTGGATCGAGTTGCATCAGGGCTTTGACCACGGCCTTTTCGCAATGGCCACAGGTCATGCCTTCAACGGTAAAGACTTGGTTCATAAATACTCCATGGACTGTTACTGGCGTAGGATAGTCCTGTTGGGAAAGAAAAGAAATGACACAAATCAATTCTGACATGGTGCAGTTGAACATTGGCATCGACGGGATGACCTGCGTATCGTGTGTGGGTCGCGTCGAGCGCGCCCTGAAAAAAGTGCCGGGCGTGGAACAGGCCACCGTGAATCTGGCCACCGAAAGTGCCCGCGTCAGCATGGTTCAGGAGCCGCAGGCCATGGCGCGTTTGCTGCGCGCGGTGCGCGATGCTGGGTACGAACCGCACGAAATCAATGACACGACAGCGGCCGCGCCCTCATCCGCAGCCAGTTTTACGCCGGTGGCTGTTGCCCTGCTGCTTTCGTCACCCCTGGTCATACCCATGCTGGCCAGTTTGTGGGGCGTGCACTGGATGCTGCCCGCCTGGGTTCAATTTGGATTGGCCACGCCTGTGCAATTCATCCTGGGTGCGCGCTTTTACAAAGCGGGCTGGCATGCCCTCAAGGCTTTGAGTGGGAACATGGATTTGCTGGTGGCTATCGGGACCACGGCGGGGTGGTTGCTCTCGGTCTGGTTATGGTGGACGGCCGTGCCTGGGCATGCACCGCATTTGTATTTTGAAGGCTCGGCCGTGGTCATCACACTGGTCATGCTCGGAAAATGGCTGGAGGCAAGGGCCAAACAACAAACCACAGAGGCCATCCGTGCGTTGCATGCTTTGCGTCCAGACAAGGCCCATTGGCTGGGACCAGAAGGGGAAGTGGATGTGGCCCTGTCGGAGGTCATGGCCGACGATTACCTGGTTGTCAAACCGGGTGAACGGTATCCGGCCGATGGTCGTTTGATCGAAGGTCAAACGCAGGCCGACGAGTCCATGCTGACTGGTGAGTCCATGCCGGTGCATAAACAAGTGGGCGACAAGGTCACAGGGGGCGCCATCAACGGGCAAGGACGCGTGGTCATGCAGGTTCAGGCCGTCGGCAGCGAAACCGTGCTGGCCCGCATCATCCGACTCGTGGAAGACGCACAAGCAGCCAAGGCGCCCATTCAACGGCTGGTGGACAAGGTGGCCGAAGTGTTTGTGCCGATTGTGTTGGTCATCGCCCTCATGACAACGTTGGTGTGGGTCTGGCTGGGTACTGGCTGGGAAGTGGCGATCATCCATGCCGTCGCGGTGTTGGTGATTGCTTGTCCTTGTGCCTTGGGCCTGGCCACGCCAGCCGCCATCATGGCCGGCACCGGTGTAGCGGCGCGTCAGGGTATTTTGATCAAGGACGCACAGGCGCTGGAGCTGGCGCACCAAGTCAAGGTGGTCGCTTTTGATAAAACAGGGACCTTGACCGTGGGCAGGCCGCGTGTCCGCGAAACGGTGTTGTTGGGTGGACCGTTTTCCGAGCAACAAGCGCTGATGAACGCGGGCGCCCTGCAAATGGGCAGCGAGCACCCGTTGGCCCGTGCGGTGATGGAACAACTGCAGACACTGAGCCTGTCACCGCAAGTGGCCCAGAACGTGCAAGCCGTCATGGGTAAAGGCATCGAAGGCCACATCGAACAAAACGCATGGTTGCTGGGCAGTCTGCAGTGGATGCAAGAGCTGGGCCTGGATCTGGCCACATTGCGCGATGTCATTGACAGCCATGAACAACAGGGCAGCACCCTCTCGGTGCTGGCCACTCGTCAGGCTGGCGTTTTGCAGCCGGTTCTGCTGCTGGCTTTTGGTGATGAACCCAAGCCTGAAGCCCGCCAGGCTTTGCAGGGTTTGCGTGATCGAGGCATTCGTGTGGTCATGATCTCGGGCGACAACGCCGCCGCCGCCGACCATATGGGCCGCCAGCTCGGGCTGGACCCGGAGGCCGGTGAAGTGCTCTCGCAGGTCTTGCCGCAAGACAAAGCGCAGGCTGTAGCACGCCTGCGCGAAGGCGGGCACGTGGTGGCGATGGTGGGTGACGGCATCAACGACGCGCCAGCGCTGGCCGCTGCCGACGTGGGCATGGCCATGGGCAACGGCACCGATGTGGCCATGCATGCCGCCGCCATCACGCTCATGCGTGGAGATGTCGGACTGGTGGAGGCGGCCATCGACATTTCGGGTCGCACAGTGCGCAAGATCCGGCAGAACCTGTTTTGGGCTTTCATCTACAACATTGCAGGAATTCCGCTGGCGGCCATGGGCTACTTAAACCCGGTGCTGGCGGGGGCTGCGATGGCCATGAGTTCGGTCAGCGTGATGACCAATGCCTTGCTGCTCAAGCGCTGGCGAGCACCTATCGACGCCAATTCCTGAGAGGTGTCAAGGTGCATGGCCGTGCAGTGCTCAGGGCCGAGTCAGAGCTTCCAGGCGGCGGAGGTAGTGCATGGCGTGCCAGCCGCCATCGTCTTGTGGCCCGCACATTTCTGGCGAGGGCTGCAACTGCGCGCAGACCGCGGGCCGCCCCGGTTGACCAAAGATCTTGCAGCGCCGATGCGCATCCAGCTGCACACAAGGAACACCCGCAGGCTTGCCTTGCGGCATGCCATCAATCGGCGAGCTGATCGATGGGGCAATACAGCAGGCGCCGCAGCCGGGGCGACAGGCCAGGCTCATCGTGGCCACAAGGCCCACATCTGAAGGCTTTGTTTGAGTCGGCCGGCCAGCTCGCCGGCTTCAGCGCCCGAGCCCACAAAGTAGTCTGCCCTGACGGCACCCACAATCGCCGTGCCAGTGTCTTGGGCCAGCACCAGCCGCTGCAGGGCCGCAGTGGGGCCAGGCGTGGCCAGCCAGACGGGCGTACCGTAAGGAATGCTTTGCCTGTCCACCGCAATTGAGCGGCCAGCTGTCAATGCAACCCCCTGAGCGCCGACAGGTCCGGTGGGCACCACGCCGGCGGGCAGGTGTTGCTCCTTGAAGAACACCACGCGCGGATTGCTCCACATCAGCTCCTGCGTGCGTTCCGGGTTTTGTGCAAGCCAGGCTTTGATGCCGGGCCAGCTGGCGTCGCGTACCAGCTTGCGGTCAAGCAGCCATTTGCCAATGCTGCGGTAGGGCTGCTCGTTGGTGCCGGCAAAGGCCAGCCGAACATCACGCACCTGACCATCCGCCTCGGTCACTTGCATCAGGCCCGAGCCCTGAATGTGTAACACCATGGCATCCACCGGGTCACGCAAGTACATCAGGGCCCGACCTTCCAGCGCACGTTGTGCCTGTGGCAGGGTGTCGATCTCCTGGCGGGTGTACCAAGGCCGTCCGCCGCGCAGGCCAACAGGCGGGGCAAACAAAGGAACATTGAATTGCGCGTTGGGCAGGCGTGATGCCTGCAAATAAGGCTCGTAGTACGCGGTCAACAGGCCTCGCGCCTGCCCTTCCAGCGTGCTGACACGATAGGGCTGCAAGGCCTGCATGATCCAGTTGCGCTGGGTCTGGACATCTGCGGCTGCCAGCTGGCGGATTTCCCGACAGGCCTGCGCCCAGGCCGGCGTCGGACGGTTGCAGCTGCGCAGCCAGGCAGGCCAAGCCTGCCCCAGGTCATCATCCTGCCAGCCTGGCAGCTCCGACCAGGCCACCGGTGTCCAGAGACTGCGCGCCTGTTCAATCGGCTGGCCCGGAACAGGCATTTCCTGCACAGACACAGGCGTGTGGTCGGGAACAGCCTCGGGCCATGGTGGGGCGCTCGAGCAGGCAGCCAGGAGCGTGCCTACAATGCACAACAACATCCACGGCGATGTGCGCAGCGCGGTGGTCCAGCGGGAGAAAATGCTCATGTGGTTATTCGTGGTCGAGGCCTTGGCGGCCTTGCTGATCTTGGTGCTGATTGTCTGGTGGACGATGTTTTCGGGCCGTCGCGGCGGTGAGCTCGAGGATGACGACACAAACAACGGTCCCCGAGCTTAATCGAGCAGACTGCGCGCGCCTTCAAAACGCTTGGCGTAATAACTGTTGCTCAGGCGGTCGACGCGCACCCCGGTGCGCTCGTTGCTCGCATGTACAAACCGGTCCGAGCCGATGTACACACCCACGTGCGAAAACGCGGGCCCCAGCGTATTGAAAAACACCAGATCACCGGGCTGCAAGTCAGAGCTGTCCACTGGCCTGGACTGGGCAGCCAGCTGGGCCGAGTTGCCCGTAATGGTGCGCCCCGTGCTTTCGGCAAAGACGTGGCGCACCAGGCCCGAACAGTCAAAACCGGTTGCCGGTCCTCGTCCGCCCCATTTGTAGCGAACGTCAAGCAAGGACATGGCGGCCAGGGCGATTTCGCTGCGCTGGCGGGCGCTGTCCGATGAAATCTGGCGAGGTGCTGCCGAAGGGCTTGCCGGGCCCGTGGCACAGCCGCCGAGCACCAGTGCTGCACTTGCAACGAACAGGCAGACACCGTGACGCACCAAGGACCGGAAACACACGATCGTTTTCATGTCTGAACTTTAACGCGCCGGGCTGGCAGGTGTCGAGCCAGCCGGGGCCACGTCCATCTTGGTGACCTTGGGGTCAGACCACGAGCCCTCGATAAGGAACGTTTGGCTGGTGGCTTTGGCCAGCGGATTTTGCAGGAACAGCTGGGCCAGAAAAGACGTCAGGCCCACCACGGGATTGACGGCCACGCCGGCCAGCAAGGACGCGGTGCCCGCATCGACCTCGGGCAAGACGAGTACCCGCAGACGCTGCGTCTCGTTGGCAATGTCGGTATCGCCGTCCATCTGCACCAGGGCGTTGACCCCCTTGATCTGTAAATTGCGGGTCTGTGCGATGCCATGCTGGATAGAGATGTCGCCGCGCACCGTATCGAACACAAAGCCTTGGTAGAACACATCCCGAAAATCGAGCAGCAAGCGACGAGGCAAGGCCTGCAAACTCAAGACGCCGAGTAACTTGGCGACACCCGGATCAGCCTTGAGAAACTGGCCTCGACCCAGCGCGATATTGAATTGCCCATCCATGCTGGGGTAGTGGGGTTGCAGGGGTGAGCCTCCCCAACTGATTCGGCCGGCAATCACACCCGGCCCATCTCGCAGGGCATCGGGCGTTCCCAGGCGAGTGAGCAAAGCCCCGGCGTCTTTGGCCTCCAGTTTGAAATCCAGGCTCGTGCGCAAACCCGGTTGCCAGCGACCTGAAGCCAGCAATCGCGCCTCGGGCAACAGAATATTGAAGGTGTTGAGTTGCCATTCTCGGGTCAGGGTGCGATCTGGGCGCAGCACCTCCCGGTTCACCGCCTGTATTTCGACTTGCCCCAAGTCCTTGCCGCGCACGCGCATGTTTTGAACCACGATGTCCAACGCAGGCATGGACGTTGTGGGGGACTGAAGAAGACTGCTGGCGTCGGTTGTTTGCACAGGCGGCAGGTCCAGACGCGACAGGCGTGCAAAGACCCGCGCTGCCTCCCGGCCCTGGGCGCTGCGGTACTGCAACTGTCCATTGAGCTCGTGCGCGTCGACATTGGCACTCCACAGGCGGCCTTCACGCGTGGTGGTCGCCATGAATTGGTGGAAGGTGCGCCCTTCGACGTGCAAGGTGTTGGCCTGAAAGCTGGCGCGTGTCGGCAGGTAGCCCAAGCTTGATTCAGGCAGGTCGTCGTTGGCACCGGAGGTGGGCCACAGGGCCAGCCAAGCGTCCACGTCCAGGGCCTCAAGCTTTACCGAGCCGGCCACACCTTCGTCGGGCATCGGAGGAGTCATGGCCTGGGAAACACCCAGCCCAAGGCTGCCGCGGACCACCTGGGGCGTACCGGAAGAGAGGTTGCGTACATAACTGGCGCTGAAGACCTTGCCCAAGGCAAGGTGGGCCTGATCGTGCGGGCCCCCCGACGTTTTGTAGGCCTGTGTGGTGATGCGCAAAGGCAGGCTCTGCGCCGCCGTCTTGTTCAGGGGGGCGGGAAGGTCCATGGCCATGCCCTGCAAGGGGCTGCGCACATCCAGCACGGGCACTCCCTCGCGCCAACCCAACTCGGCGGAGTAGCTGGCCACACCGGTCAGGCGACGTGCCAGCACATGGATGGGCGCGAGCTCGCGAGCCGCTTGCAACCCCACTGCTGAGACTTGACCTTGCAAGCGGATGTTGAGCGCAGGCTGATCGCTTCGGGTGTTCAGGCCGCCCTCGATGCGGACCGGCCCGCCCAGCAGCTGCCCCTGCAGCTGGCGCAGGTTGAAGCCCTCATGGCTGAAGGTCACGATGCCCCTGGTTTTTTGCACCGCGGGCAGGTATGGGGCCATGCGCACATCGTTGCCCAGCAATTGCACTTGGCCTTGGACGCGTGCGGGGTCGCTGCCCTGCAAGGGGACTGCCAGCTCAAAATCGCCTTGTACGTTGCCGCTGGCTTGGGTGCTGTGCAAGGCGCCCTCAAGCAGGTCATCCAAAGCCGTGTTGCGCAGCGCCAGCAAAGTGGCATGGGCCCCCCCTTTGGCTTTGGCCGAGATGTGTAGCACCGGCTGCTCGCTCATGTGGGGAATGCGGACATCCATTGCGCTGAACTTCAAGGCTTGTTTGCCCGTGCCCGCCGAGGCGGACTTGCCTTTGAATTGCATGCCCCAGCGATCAAAGACCAGATCGCCATTCAAGTCATTGAGCATCGGCCAGGCGCGCATGGAAGCACTGCGCACCACCGGCGGCATGTAGTCCAGTGTCAACTGCTGAACCTGACCGGCAAACCGGAACTCGCCCTCTGAGGGCTGGGAAAAGGGTACTTTGTCCAGGGGGCCCTTGATGCGCACCTGCACATTCGAAACCCGACCCCCACGCACCGATTGAGCCACATACTGACGGACATCGACGGGCAGACCGAGGGGCAGATAACGCGCGATGCGAGTGGCGTCAGCCTGCCCAATGCTGCCCTTGAGGTCCAGCGTGCCGGGGCCTTGCGGGCCGGGTTGCCAGCTGCCGCTGGCCTGTGCCTGCAGGTCTGGATTGCGAAGCTTCACGCTCCACTGCGGCAAGGAGAGCTGACCCTCGGTGATCTTCCACTGCGCCTTAGCCTGCAAGGTGTTCAAGGCCACCAAGGGGTTCTCCAGAACCTCGGGAAGATGGAGCACACCGCCATCGGGCATGCTCAAGCTGGCCTGACCCCCGTGCTCATTCATATCCAGATCCAGCTTTACGCCTTCCACGCCAGGTTGATGCGTGTCGTAGGCTTGAGCCTTCCAGCCCATTTGCTGGGCCTGTGCCTTGAGGCTGTATGTGCTCAGTTGAGGCCAGTTGCCTTGCCATTGAGCCTCGAGTTGTTCGATGTGGCCTTGGACCTGTGAACGTTGTAATTCGTCCTGCCAGGACCTTGGCAAAGGCAAGTGAGCGCTCAGCTGCCGCAGGCTGTCCAGATCGATGGCCTGTGCCTGAATGCGCCCATGTGGCGCGCCGTCCTTTTGAGCATGCGCGTACTGGATCGAGAGATCGCCGCCACGCCAGGCAAATGTTTCGGGTGCGTTAAAGCGCAATTGACGGGTACTCAGCGAAAACCCATCGGCCGAATAGGTGCCCGAAATTTGACCGGCCAGTTGTTCAAAGGCCAGCACGGGCAAATCAGGGCCCCACTGCATGCGGACGTTCTGCAATTGGAGGTCTGCAGTACCAGCGGTCCATCGGCCGTTGTGAAGGTCGGCCCAGGCACGCAAACGCCCATGACCTTGTTGCACGCCGATGCCCGGGTTCATGTGCGGACGCAGTTGCGCGATATCGACATGCGCAAACTCCGCAAACGCCTGCCCGCTCCAGGTCTGTACCAGACCTGGATGGGTGGACAGCAAGGGGCTGTTCATCTGGGCCATCAGGGCAAAACGATCGCCCCAGGCGGGGGGCGGGGTCGCGTCCATGCGCAGCCGATGGGTGCGCAGAGCGTTGCGGATAACGATATCGACATCGCGCATCACGACCGTCGGGGTGTCATCGTTTTGTGGGGTTTGCAGTTTTTCGTTGGTCCAGCGCAAGATGCCGCCACGCACGACCACTTCTTTTTGCGAGAACAGCCAGTCGGCCAGGGCTGAGGGCTGCCCATCGTCGGGGCCGAGTTGCAGGCCCGCCACTGACCACCGCCCATCCGGGTGCAGTCGCACATCCAGATCGGGTCGATCCAAGGCCAACTGTTCGAGTTGAAGACGTAGCAAAGATCGGGCGCTCACCGCCACCCAGACCTGTGGCAAGCGCAAGGCAGAGCGCCCTTGCGCGTCCAGCAAGGTAATGTCACGCAGCTCAAAGGAGGGCACCCAGCCTTTGGAGACGGCGCGCAATTGACCGATCTGGACAGGTCGTCCGACGGCTTTGCTGGCCCATTGTTCCAGGTCGGGGCGAAATTCCTGGATTCGCGGCACAATCCACACATGAAGAGCGCCCCAGGCCATGCCCAGCAACAAGCCCAGTACCAGCACCGTCCAGCTCAATACGCTGAACAGTCGGGTCAGCCAGCGAAACATCAGGCGATACAGCGGCACAGTGCGGTCGTGGTTTGAATTCGAAAGTTAGCAGCCATTATCGCCGCCTGACCTGGTTTCTCACAGCATTTACCCATGGCCACACCTCCTTTTGTCAGCTATTCGCGCTTTGCCCAGCGCTTGCTGCGGCGCTACGAATCACAACTGCACTTGCTGCCCGAAGGTCCACCTGACCGGGAACGTCTGCAAGAGGCGTATGCAGCGTTGCTGTCGCAATTTCAGGATGTCGGTGCGGCCTTGCGTGTTCTGCGCCAGCTGTGCATGCTGCGCCTGATGGTGCTCGATTGCGAGCAAGGCGCCGATCTGCACACCGTCACCCGTGGTGTCACGGCGCTGGCCGAAGTGGCGCTGGACGCGGCATGTGAGCACAGTTTTGCCGAACTCGATGCGTTGCATGGCGCGCCGCTGCGCGCAGACGGGCAGCGCGCCCAGCTGTGGATCGTGGGCATGGGCAAACTCGGTGCGCGCGAACTCAACGTGTCCAGCGACATTGACCTGATCTATGTGTACGACGAAGACGGCGAGACCGCAGGCAACGAGGCCGGTCGCAACCGTATCTCCAGTCAGGAGTACTTTGCCAAGGTCGTCAAGCGCGTCTATGCGCTCATTGGCGATGTGACCGAGCATGGTTTTGTGTTCCGTGTCGATCTGGCGCTGCGCCCCAATGGCAACTCGGGCCCCAGCGTGGTCTCGCTCGATGCGCTGGAGCAGTACCTGATGGTGCAAGGCCGCGAATGGGAGCGCTTTGCCTGGATGAAGAGCCGTGTGGTGGCACCGCGCCGCGCGATTGTCGATGGTTCTGCGCAAGCCTTGCGCGCGGTGGTGCTGCCCTTTGTGTTCAGGCGCTACCTGGACTACCGTGTGTTCGAGTCGCTGCGCA
>JALRIL010000129.1 GCA_023255445.1 Limnohabitans sp.
CCATTCCTGTTGGGAGTGTTGACGACAAATTGAACGGCGTAACAGTTAAGCGACCACCGTAGTAGCCAGTTACTATTGCAACTGGCTCCTGCTGCTGTGCTGGCTGCTCTGCTAGTGCTTCACGGATAACTTGTTGAGCCAGCTTAGCCACAGGGAATGGCATCGCCTCGTCAATCTGTTTTAACGCCTCCAGCGCCAGCTTCAAAGCCTCTGTTTTCTTGTCTACGCTTCGCTCAGTCATTTTGTTTCTCCTCTTTCTGCTTGCCACGCCAACTCCTTGAAGGATTTGACTGAGCCATCTCGGTAGTACAGGCCATCAGCCATGCGAGATGGCAGGTCGAAGGCGTCGTAAGCACCGGGGCGCATGCACGTACGGCCAAGCTCGTGCGGCACATAGGTTGGTCGTGTGTATATCTCAGCCTTCTTTGCCTTGGAGTGGCGCGACTTGACCAGACTGGCGATGTCGCCCAGCTTGATCCTGATCCCCACACCTGCCTCGGTTATCTCCCACGCGCCACGCTGATGCTCTTCGGTGCACTCGCGAACCAGCCCGATGCCCGCTAAGCCGGGCAGCTTGGCGAACTTCAGGTCAGAGTCCGCAATGGACAGATCACCAGCTCGACGAATGGCTGTTGGCACCAGAGCGCCGTACGTGGACAGCGTCATGAGAATTCGGTGCGACAGGCTGCCGCGCTTGATGTCCTCTGGCGTGTGCTCACTCAGGTGGGGCGCTCGGTTTGGGGCTGGGCGGTGCAGGTGGATTTGGGTTTTGTTTGTGGCCATTTGAATGTCTTCTGTTTGCGTAGGTCGTTTAGGTTGGCAATGGATTTGCGTGGGATGGCCCACATCGGAGGTTTGTCGCCGTGGTCAACAAGGATCGCTCCGGGAAACCGCTGCGCTTGCAGCAGTTGGTGGATGCGCTGCCGGGACACGCCGAGAATCTCAGCGGCCACAGCAGCGGATACATAGCCACGGACGATCTTGATTTCGATCATCACGTTCCTTTCATGACGGTGTCGGCGGCGGCCTGCGCAGCCTTGACATGAATGCGACGCATCTTGGTCGCCCAGTCCAGCACCTCGTTGGTGTACTCAGTGACCTTGGCGTCGTCAGTCTCGTGGCACAAGCCCTTCATGGCTGCGGCCATCATTTGGGCCAAGCCGTTGGCGTGCGCAGACTTCAGGCGCTTGACGATCTCCTCTGGCATGCCTGTTGACTTGAGCATGTCGGTCATGACGGCGTTCAACTCGATCATGGTCAGCGCCTGCATGCCGCACTCAACCGACAAGGCAAAGTCCGCCCCCTTGATGGCGGCTACCGAGCCCATCATGTCATCGCATGCATCGACAGCGTCCAACAGGTGCTGCTTGGCGTTGATAAGAGGGTCGGATGTTTTGGCTTTGCGCTTGAGCTGTTCACGGAACTGTTCCACCATGAGCGTGATCTCGATGGCCGCTTCCTGTCGTTCACCGCCGATGTGCCAGCGAGTGATGTCAGAGCTGAGCCGACCTTCATCGCCGAGGTAGTTGCGGCCGTTCTTCCAGTTGTAGATGGTGGCCACGCCGCCGCCCTTGAGCGGGACTGTCCACTCAGCGTCCACCTTGCCCTCACCCGAGAACACAACAGGGGCGCCGAACAGAATGCACAGCTCATCGTACTGGGCGTCTAAATATCCTTGGAATTCCATGATCAAGCTCCTTCAAACATGTAAGTGGCGACCACGCCGTCCTCGAGTTGCTCGACCCAGACGATGTTGCCGTTGCCAGTGCGCAGCGGGGTGACGAAGTGCACGCGCTGGCGCACCTCATCGGTGGATAGGGTTGGCTCAACAGACTCCCCGCTAGCATCTGTGCCCAGCATCAGGCCTTTTCCGGCCAGTGGCTGCGGGTACCCCTCGATGTAGAAGAAGGTCTGGTGCTCCTTGTACAAACCCTCGTCATCAACAAAGATGCCGTCGCCCTTGTTGTTGATGCGAGCCACGTCGAACGTGTCGCAGTCGATGAGGTGGTAAATCTGCTGGTAGTCGCCGCTGTACTCAACAGATGCAACAGACCTGTGGATTGGGTCGATGTGTATTGCTCTCATGATGGCCTCACTGGATGCGCATCATCTCGACCTTGCCGGTCTTGATGCTTGCGGTGATACAACCAGCGCCCCAGCGATTGATCGCGTAGGCACTGACGCTGTTGCGAACCTGATCCAGCTCTTCGGGATCGGCATCAAAGGTGCGCACGTCACCGACACGCATGGAGGCGACTGCATCTTTGCGCTCATCGGTCAGGTATGTGCCGCGCTTGGCGCGCGTGGACGGTGGCACCACCTCGAGGTCGCCGAGGCTCAGGTCTTCGTAGATGATGCGGAACTTGGCGCCAGAGGCAGCCAACATGGCGGCGGCACGTTGAACGGTTTGGGTTTGGATGTTGCTCATGATGTTGTCCTTTCAGAAGAAGTTGGGGGTCAATACAAGGGCGACCAGAATGCCCAGCGATGCAGCCCACAGGACTGAATCAGTCATGCGCAACGCTGTGCTGCGCAGTCGTGCCCTCCGCGCCACTACGTAGGCGGGGGTTTCAAGAAGTGCGGACTGCAGCCGCACCATGTCTTTGTCTGTCGTGAGGTTGGGTAGCGGGCGCTGGTAGGCAAAGCCGATCTGCACCTTCCCGGTGTTGTAGGTTGTGGTCATGGTGTGTCTTTCGTGTGCTTGAGGGCGTGCGCAATGGCACGGAGAAGGGCCAAGGCCTCGCTGCGGGTGAGCGGTGTGCCGATGGTTGCGTTGATGCCCAGACTGACCTCGATGGGCCGATCTGTGCAGTCTGTTGTGGTGACGCGGGCCAAGCTCTGGCCCTGCGGTGTGCGTACCTCGCGATGCATCAGAAGGCATCCCAGCCCGTGGTGATGCGGGAGATGATCTGGCCGAGGTCGACTCTGGTCAGGTTGCCGAACCCGTCATCGACCCAGAGAGAGATGCGGGTGCCTCGGCTGTGGTGGCGGCTCATGTGCCGTAGGTGCCCCATGCGGGCATCTCCATCGTCAGCTCGATGGCTGTGTGGCACATCTCGCGGCGCTCGATCTCCCCGGCCATGAAGAGCAGGTAGTCGGCTTCGGCTTGGCGCAGCTCTTCAAGGCGGGCGATGGTGCGGGCGCTGCCGTTCTTGGCATAGCCCTCGAACATCGTCACGTTGTGGCGAATGCACTGCAGGTTCTGTTCGTGGGTTCTCATGTTTGTCCTTTCGTGTGAGGCGTGGTGCCTCTGGCAATGCACTCGGCGAATGCACTCCCAGAGGGGCAGGGTTGCCCCTGCCACTCGGTCACAGCTCCTCCGCAGCGGCGGGGGCTTGGATGGCTGCCACGATCTGGTCGATCCATTCCTTGGCGGCTTGCTGGCTGTTGACGGCGGGCTGGATGAAGACGTTGTCCATGCCCAGCTTCTTGGCGCCGCGCTTGAGGCCGTCCTCGTCCATGCGGCCCAGCGAGTAGTCGGCTTCCTCGCCGAAGTGGTCGGCAGCGGCCACGATCCCGGCGAACAGCGAGGTGCGGAAGTAGCCGGGCATGCAGGTCAGGGCGGCCAGACTGGACAGATCGAGCGGGGCGTCTGTTGCCTTGATCTCGACCAGCTGGCAGGCGTTGCACTTGCCAGTGGCGTCGATGTGCTTGGTGGCGGCCCCGGCGTAGATGCCCACGTTGTAGCCAGCCTCGGTCAGCGCCTCGGCCACACGCAGCACCGAAGCGCCGCGCCAGAACATGGCATCCGCCCCCATGCCGCAGTTGCCAGCCACGTCGCAGATCAGGGTGACGCTGCGGGTGCCGCCTGTGCGCTGCTGGCGCCGGGTGCGAGTCCAAGCTCGGGACAGGTCGCCACGCCAGACCGCTTGCATGTCGATCTCATCGCCTTGGTCGCCCCTGACGCGGCGGCGGCGGATGCTGGTCATCTCCAGCTCGGCCACGGCCAGCTTCATCAGGCGATCGACGCCGTCAGACCAGCCGTTGGTCAGTCTGTTGGTCAGCTCCTTGAGTGACGGGGCACCCAGCCAGTCGGCGTGGTTGTCGCTGGCCGGGTATCGCCCGGTCTCGGCATCGCTGAGATAGCGGCCCCCGAAGCGCTGGTTTTCCTCCTTGGCCCACTTGCGGGTGGCGATGTGGGCTGCGGGTTCGTTGACCGAGTCCCAGAGGATGACGGTCTCGCGGACGTTGCCGCGTTTGAAATCGATCTGTTGCATGTCAGGCCTCGACTTTCTGGCGTTCGTCGGCTTTCCAGCCCGTGAAGAACGTCTCTTTGATCTGGTTGAGGGTGCGACCTGCGGCCATCAGCTTGGTGGCGTCCAGCAGGAAGCGGGTGGAGAGCACACGGCTCAGGCGGGCGGCGCGGATGCGGTTGCGAACATCCCAGCCCCAGCTGAGCAGCTCACGGTTGACGGCGGCCTTCTCGAAGGTCTTGTCGTAGTCCAGCAGGACGGTGCCAGCGCGGAAGCGGTCGAGGGTTGCTTCGTCGAGGCGTTCGCGGCCTGTGTACGTCATGTTGGCCCCGGTGCCGAGGGTGTTGGCTGCAGCGATGCAGACGAAGTCGGCGTGTCGGGTGACCTTGGTCGCGCCCTTGCGCTGCGGCAGGTAGAAGCTGCCGTTGGCCAGCGCTTGGTTGACGAACAGCAGGGTGTTGCTGTCGGCCGCGTCGAATTCGTCGAAGAGGAAGACGCCGCCCTGTTCGTACATGGTCACGAAGTCGCTGGGCACGTACTCGAACGAACCGTTGTTGCCGGGCAGCATCCAGCCCGTCAGGGCCGACTCCGACATGCCTGCCGTGCAGCTGATCGAGGCGAAGCTTCGACCCAGTGCCTCGGCCACTTGGTGAGCGAGGTGGGTCTTGCCGCAGCCAGCAGGGCCAGCCAGCATGATGTTCAGGCCGCAAGACGCAGCCACCAGAATGTCCTGAAATTCGTCGCGGACGTGACCGGGCACCTTGTACACGCTGAGGTCGGGGCGTGTGATCTCCATCTTGGTGACGTAGAGCAGGTCGGCCATCTCGGCCACCTCAGCGGCGACGATCTCGCGGACACGCTGCTCATTGACCGAGTTGCCAGCCAGCGAGGTGATCAGGGCAGCCAGTTGGTTGCCAGCGTCAGAGGGGACGGCTGCAGGGGCTGGGGTGGCAGCAGCAGGCAGCGCAGAGGTGATCTGCTCTTCGTCGTAAGCGGCCAGCAGTCGGGTCACGCATTCGCTTTTAACGGTGCGCTCATGGTCAAAGCCGACCGTGCCGTCACCGCGAAGGGTGCGGAACATGTCGAGCAGTTGGGTCTTGGGGAGGGCGATCAGGGTATCGCGGAGGGTTGCGGTGCTCATAGGTGTGTCCTTTCTGTGAGCGGGGTCAGGGCGGATTGCCCAGCACAACCGCCGACTGGCAGCGGCTGTACTTGGAAATCCCTGTGTGACTCGCTGCACAGGCAACGTCAGGGCTTTCCCCTGCCTGCGTTGGTTTCCCTCAGCAGACCGACCATTGACGCTGGGCCGTTCGCGCTACCTACTGCATCCCTCGATGCAGACCCCTGTCGGGGCATCGGCGTCCAGTTGTCACCACTGGCGGGGCGTTGCGTACTCGGAAGCTGCAACTCAGTGCGATCACTGAGGCCTCAACTGTACATGGCCCCTTGTCACTGTGTCAAGTTTCCTTGTGGATCGAGGCGGACGTCTATGGACAAACGGGCAACAGATCGCATGGCTGCAGGCCTTCGCCGCAAACCAAAGCCACCAGCGTTCACGGTGTCTGCGTTATGGGTACATGGAGGGAGTCCGTCAGAGACCACAGACCGCCCAATCTGTTGTGTTTTGACTGGGGGCAATCGCTCTGGAACCCGCGCCGTTGCTGGGGTTCAGCCCTTGAAGGTGTCGCCGGAACCAGAGCCACCAGCATTCACGGGGTCTGCTCTCCTACAGGGGGCAAATACACCGGGTTTTGTTTCCACCTGAATCGCCCAAGTCCTTGATCCACAAAGGAAAGTGACCCGCCAAAAGGGGGTGATTGAAAAAGTGGTGGTGTTGAACACGCACGGGAGACGCCGAAAAAACGCGACCCTTCCCTCTGGCAGCCCATCAGGCAACGCCCACGGCATCCATCCGGCCATGCCAAGGGGTCGATGGCCCCACCACTGTCACATCTAGCGCCACAGATGCCCGCAAACCCGCATGGTTGCTAGGTGTTCAACGGTTTTCTCATCCGTCGCTGCCCTCTGGCCGACCTGCCTTGGCCCCCTGCCGCCCCGTCTGGCCACCGCGTCGCCATACCGGGTGCTTGAGCCTCTTCTATATATCCCCATCACACGCACGCGTCTCCCATCACACGCACGTGCCCCCCAATATGCATCCGCAATGCGTCCGCATTCCGAACGCAATGCCAACCAATAACCAATAACCAAGAACCAATAACCAACTAAGGGGGGTGTGTGGACATTGGGGTGACCCCCGGGGGGCTATTGGGACTCCGGTACTCCGGCCAGAAATACAAGAACCCGATTTGTTCCAACAAGGTACCTTGCAATTTGCGGATCAGTGGGTTACATTTCTGCACAAGATGGGAGAACCATCTCAAAGCCTCAAGCGGTGTGTGAGTTAACTACCGCAACTGGAGGTGCTGGGATTTCCTGTGTCTCCCCCAACGCTGATCCAGTCGTCTGACCCACGACACGGGTCACTTAAGGAAAGATCATGGCAAGCAAAACCAAAGCACAAAAGCTCGCGGAGGAGGTTAGCGCCCGCCGTCAGCATTTGCGTGAGGAGGCGGCTGCTGCCAAGCGCGAGAACATTCAGGTCACGAAGCTGTTGAAAGTCCTTGAGGATTGCGCTCTGGGCAAAGTCAAGCTGACTCCTGACCGCATCAAGGCCATCGACATGTTGTTGGCCAAGGCCATGCCGGACTTGTCTGCTGTGAAGCTGGACATTGAGACGGACAAGGTCAACTTCTTCATCAACACAACCTTTACGCCGCCGGAGAAATCCTCTGCGGCCTGATCCGCATGAGTGACACACGTGCCGTCAATTATCAACCTCCGGGTTTGGTAGCTTCGAAGTTTCATAACTCAACGGCTTTTGTCCGTGGGATCAAGGGGCCGGTTGGTTCTGGGAAGTCTTCGACGTGTTGCGTGGAGATCATGCGCCATTCGCTGGCTCAGGTTCCTCACAACGGTATGCGGCGCGCAAGGTGGGCGATTATTCGGGGCACGTACCCTGAGCTGAAGTCCACGACGATTAAGACGTGGGAGCAGTGGTTCCCACCGGACATGAGTCCGATTCGCTGGGATGCGCCGATCACGTCGCGTATCAAGATCAAGGACTGCGGTGACGGTAACGGCCTAGACCTCGAAGTCGTGTTTATTGCGATGGAGACGGCTCAGGACACCGGTAAGCTGAGGTCGTTGGAGTTGACGGGTGCTTGGATCAACGAAGCGTCCGAGTTGCCCAAGGAAGTTTTTGACATGGTCACCCAGCGTGTGGGTCGCTACCCCGCGCTGCGCGACGGTGGGCCGACTCACCCTTGCGTGATCATGGACACCAACCCGCCGGATGATGATCACTGGTGGTTCAAGATGGCCGAAGAGCTTCGCCCAGAGAACTGGGAGTTCTTCGATCAGCCCGGCGGCTTGCTTCGCAAGCAGGAGGGGGAAGAGGTCTGGTACGAGCCGAACCCGGAAGCTGAAAACATTTTCAACTTGCCCGGTGGGTATGAGTACTACCTGCGCATGGTGGCCGGTAAGACCGAGGACTGGATCAAGATTTTCATCTTGGGTCAGTACGGTACGACCGCCGACGGCAAACCCGTCTATCCCGAATACAACGACCGCGTTCACGTTGCTGACAACGAGATCGAGGTCAACCCTCAGCTGCCGGTTTATCTCGGCTGGGACTTTGGCTTGACTCCGGCCTGCATCATTGGCCAGATGACTCCCAAAGGGCAGCTGGTCATCCTCGACGAATTGATCGCCGAGGACATGGGCATTCGCCAGTTCGCCATCGAGGTGGTCAGGCCGATGCTGCTGAACAAGTACAGCCGAAACAAATTCATTTCTGTTGGCGACCCTGCTGGGGTCAACAGATCACAGGTTGATGAGCGCACTGTCTACCAAGAGCTTTTGGAAGTGGGCATCGCCACAGAACCTGCCGTGACCAACGATTTCCTCCCACGTAGAGAGTCGGTCGCGTTCTTCCTCAACAGGATGTCAGCCGGTGACCCCGGCTTCCTGTTATCTCCGAATTGCACCACGCTTCGCAAAGGCTTCATCGGCGGCTACCGCTATGAACGCCTGAAGGTTTCTGGTGAGCGATACC
>JALRIL010000020.1 GCA_023255445.1 Limnohabitans sp.
ATGGACAGCGCAGCAGCCGAGGCGCCCGTACCCTTGGTGCCCATGCCCGCTTCGGTCAGGCCCAGGTGCAGCGGGTAGTCGCAGCGATGGGCCAGCTCGCGGTAGACCGCAATCAGGTCCTGTACGCCGGAGACTTTGCAGGACAAGGCAATCTGGCTGCCGTCCATCCCCATGGCTTCGGCGCGCTGGGCCGAGCCGATGGCCGACTGGATCAGCGCCTCGTACATCACCTGCCGCCCTTCAAAAGGCTCAACACGGCGGCTGTTGACGTCCATCAATCCGGCCAGCAGTTCCTGGTCCAGGCTCCCCCAGTTCACGCCGATGCGGATGGGTTTGTTGAATTTTTGCGCCACTTCGATCATCTGACCGAACTGCACATCGCGTTTGTCACCTTTACCCACGTTGCCAGGGTTGATGCGGTATTTGGACAAGGTTTCCGCGCAGGCCGGAAACTCGGTGAGCAAGCGGTGCCCGTTGTAGTGAAAGTCGCCAATCAGGGGGACGTCGATGCCCATCTTGTCAAGCTGCTCGCGGATGTGCGGTACGGCTTGCGCGGCTTCAGGTGTGTTGACGGTGATGCGCACCATCTCGGAGCCAGCCAAGGCCAGCTCCTTGACCTGGATGGCGGTGCCGATCACGTCGACGGTGTCGGTGTTGGTCATGGACTGCACGCGCACCGGAGCGCCACCGCCCACAGTGACCACGCGGCCACCCCAGACCACGCGGGACTGGCGGCTGTGCCGAACTGTTGGCACCGACAGAGCAATGGCTTGATCGTTCGAGTTCATCACTGGGCTTTGGAGTCTGTGGCTGGTGTAAGGGGCTGGGACGGATTGACCGGCTCGGTCACTGTCGCTGCAGGCAATGGCGCATGAGGTGACTCGGTGGCCACGCCTGAAGATTCAACCACTGTTGGAGACTGCAAGGTGATGGGCGCTGGCTCGGGCAAGGCAACCTGGCTGGTGCTATGCCATTTCCAGTAAAGACCGCCACCCACAAGCGCAAGCAACAGCAAGACAAAAAGCAATTTCCCGGCCCGTGGGGTACGGCCGTGAAACAAACCTCCCAGTGGCGGCGCATCGGCTTCACCCAGGGTGTCTTTCTCGGGGCCCAGACGCGTGTCGTTGCGGGGCAGCAAATCCAGCGCGGGTTGAGGATCCACATGGAGGTGTCTGCATACCGTACGCGTGAGGCTGCGCACGAAGGCCGTGCCCATCAACTGATCATGCTGGTCGGCTTCAAGAGCTTCGAGTTGGCGCACGGGCACTTTGATCAAGGCCGACAGCACCCCCATGTCCAGACCAGCTCGCTCTCGCGCCTGACGAAGCCATTGGCCCGCACTGGCGGGGAGCAACACGGCTGTGTTGACGGATTCATTGGAGGTGTTGTGCGCGTCCATAGGGCTCATTGTGAAGGGTCTTTGGAAGGCGTGACAGGGGTGAATCGAATCACCTGTTCGTGGGCATGCCGCTGCGTGGCCATGCGTTCCTGGGCACGGGTGCGGTCGCGTACATCGCCCGCCAGTTGTCCACACGCTGCATCGATGTCGTCGCCGCGCGTCTTGCGCACGGTGGTCACGATGCCTGCATCGAGCAAGGCCTTGGCAAAGGCCTGAACACGCGGCTGTGGCGAACGCAGCAGCCCGGAAGCCGGGAATGGATTGAAGGGAATGAGGTTGAATTTGCATCGCAAGCCCTGACGGCCGTGGCGCTGCACCAGATCAATCAGCTGGCGGGCATGCTCGGGTTGGTCATTGACGCCATCGAGCATGCAGTATTCAAACGTGATGAAATCGCGCGGCGCGTGCGCCAGATAGCGCTCGCAAGCCTGTAACAATTCATCCAGGGGGTATTTACGGTTAAGGGGCACAAGCACATCGCGCAGGGCATCATTGGGCGCGTGCAGCGACACCGCAAGCGCCACCGGGCAATCTTGGGCCAGACGGTCAATCATGGGAACGACACCCGAAGTGGACACCGTCACACGTCGCCGAGACAGACCATAGCCATGGTCATCAAGCATGGCCTTGAGGGCTGGAATCAGAGCGCTGTAGTTTTGCAGCGGCTCGCCCATGCCCATCATCACCACGTTGGAGATGACACGCTCATCAGTGCCCAGGTGCTTGCGTAAAAAATGCTCAGCAAACCACAGTTGTGCCAGGATCTCTGCGGTACTGAGGTTGCGGGAAAAACCTTGATGGCCCGTAGAGCAAAAGCGGCAGCCTACAGCGCAGCCCGCTTGGGAGGAGACGCACAGCGTACCCCGGTCGTCTTCAGGAATGAACACCGACTCGACGGCATTGCCGTCTCCCACATCGAACAACCATTTGATGGTGCCGTCCTGCGACATGTGCTGAGAAAGCACAGGCAACGCGGCAATGTGGGCAGTGGTTTTGAGTTTTTCGCGCAGAGATTTGGCCAGATCGCTCATCTGGTCAAAATCGTTGGCGCCTCGCTGGTGAATCCAGCGGAACAACTGCGTGGCCCGAAAGCGTTTTTCGCCCAGGCCCTCGCAAAAAACGGCCAAACCTTCCAGGTCAAAGTCGAGAAGGTTGGCCGTCATAGGGCTACAGCGTCGCGAAATCGCGACAGGCTCAGCGGGAGTAAACGTTCATGCCGGGGAAGAAGAAGGCAACTTCCACAGCAGCGGTTTCGGGGGCGTCAGAGCCGTGCACGGCATTGGCATCAATGCTGTCAGCGAAGTCAGCACGGATGGTGCCAGCGTCAGCTTTCTTAGGATCGGTAGCGCCCATCAAGTCGCGATTCTTAGCAATAGCACCTTCGCCTTGCAAAACTTGAATCATGACAGGACCAGAGATCATGAAGCTCACCAAGT
>JALRIL010000169.1 GCA_023255445.1 Limnohabitans sp.
GCGCAACATTACAGATGACGTCGGGCAGAAAGTCAAAGAGCAAATCAACGACGTGTTGCCCCCGGGCAAGTACCTCGGCCAGATCGTCGCCAGCGAAATGCGTGCGACCAAAGACGGCCACGGCCAGTATCTGTACTTGGAGGTCGACATCTTGGACGGGCAGTATGCCGGCCGCAAACTGTTCGACCGCCTGAACCTGGTCAACGCCAACACCGATACGGTGCAGATTGCCCAGCGCACGCTGTCTTCGATCTGCCGCGCCGTGGGCAAAATGCAGGTGAGCAACTCCGAACAGTTGCACCTGATCCCCATGACCCTGGATGTGCGGGTGCGCCCGCCGAAGGGCTTGTACGGCGAGTCCAACTCCATTCGCTACCTGCCACGTGCCACTTCGGGTGCCACGTCTGGTGCCGCTGTAGCTCCCGCCTCATCCACCCCTGCATTCCTGCAGCCGCCGCAAACTGAGGCCGCCCGTCCGATCACGGCGGCGCCCACCATGACGCCAGCGGCCAACGGTCTGCCCTGGAAGCGCCACGCCTGAGGGGGTTTCTCGCATGCATGAGTACGCTCACCTGGCCACGCCTGTTCGACAGCCTGACACCTTGTCGGGCTGTCGCGAGCGGCTGGCCGCACTTCAAGATGAGATCGCGTCGATCCGGATTCAGATCGCCACGACAGACATCCGTCGCCAGACGGAGAAGAAGTCGTTGGATGCCACCTGGTTCCACCGGGCCAAGACGGCGCTGCGCCTAAAGCAGCAGGAGCTGGCGCAGTTGACAGCCCACATGGCCAAGCTCAATGCGGCCGAGCCTGTCAGTCACCGTGCCCGGTTCAAGGATGCGCTGATCGAGGTGCTGCGTGCCGATTGCGATGACGAACGCTGGCAGGCAGCGGTCACCCGCGCCCGCGAGCTTCACGCCAAACAAGGGGTGCAGCATGGCTGATCTGCCCAACATCATCAGCCCCACCCGTGACGCGATCTTCGCAGCCTACGAGGCCGACTCAGGGGATGGCTTTCGCAGTCACTTGGGCGCCTCGCTCATCGGCAAGGACTGCGAACGCGCGCTCTGGTTTGATTTCCGCTGGGTCACCCGGGCTCACCATCCTGGGCGCCTGCTTCGCCTCTTTGAAACCGGCCAGCTTGAAGAAGCCCGGCTGGTTCAAAACCTGCGCCGCACCGGCGCCACGGTGTTGGAGGTTGACCCGGACACGGGACGCCAGTTTCGGGTTCAGGCGCATGGGGGCCACTTCGGTGGCTCGCTGGATGGTGTCGCCATCAACCTGCTCGAAGCTCCCAAGTCCTGGCATGTGCTGGAGTTCAAAACCCACTCGGTCAAGAGCTTCAACGACCTGATGGCCAAAAAGGTGCGACAGAGCAAGCCGCTGCACTTTGCGCAGATGCAGACCTATATGCATCTCATGGGCCTGACCCGGGCGATGTATCTGGCGGTCTGCAAGGACACCGATGACGTGTACGTCGAACGGGTTGAGGCAGATCCTGCTTTTGCGCAGGGACTGCTAGCCAAGGCGGAGCGTGTCATCTTTGCCGCTACACCGCCGCCCCGCATCAGCGCAGATCCTGCTTGGTACCAGTGCCGCATGTGTGACCA